>CAYNVK010000352.1:0-4428 GCA_964400395.1 uncultured Lentimicrobiaceae bacterium
ATGTACAATTTAATATTGTTGATACAGCAACCTTATACGCGGCACAGGCCTGCCCCGAGGATTACAAAGACCTGCTGGTGCGAATGGCCGGCTACAGCGATTATTTCAACGATATGAATGCCGACCTGCAACAGGAAGTAATTGAACGGACAGAGAATGATTCGTTTTAGTTTTAACCCTGACTTAACCCTGACAGGGTTTTGAATCCTGTCAGGGTTAAAAAAAACAAACAAAGAATAATTGTTGAACCTTGTAAAACCTAACCCTGACAGGGTTTTTAACCCTGTCAGGGTTATAGATCAAATCTGAATAATATCCTCTTACAACTTACTCCTTACAACTTACACCTTCCTTCTTACCAAATCCCAATGTCCCAAAGCCTTATTTTCGATATAAAACATTACGCCATCAACGACGGTCCAGGTATACGGACTGTTGTGTTTTTTAAAGGCTGCAACCTCCATTGCGCCTGGTGTCATAACCCCGAAAGCATTTCGCCCAGGATCGAAAAAATGTATTCACCTGCCAAATGTATCGGCTGTGGCACTTGCGTTGAAACCTGTCCTGTAAACGCCCTGACCCTTACTGCCGAAGGCATTATAACAGATACTGACCTGTGTACCGTTTGCGGAAAATGTGCCGAGGTATGTCCTACGCTGGCCATCGAAATGTCGGGCAAAGCCATGTCAGTTTCCGCTGTGATGGACATCATTGAGAAAGACAGGATATTTTTCGACCAGTCGGGGGGCGGGGTTACTTTTTCGGGGGGCGAACCCCTGGTGCACAGCAAAATGTTGCTCGAACTGCTGATTGAATGTGGCAAAAGAAGTATTCACAGGGCCGTGGATACCGCCGGGAATGTAAGCAGAGAAACGCTGCTGGAGATAGCTAAACATACTGACCTGTTTCTTTACGATTTAAAAATAATGGATTCGGGCTTGCACCGGGAGTGGATACAAGCCGGCAACGAAAGGATACTCGAGAACCTTAAAGTGCTTGCCGAAACCGGGGCCCATATCATGATCAGGATTCCATTGATTGGCGGCGTGAACGATACCGATGAAAATATAGAACAAACGGCCCGTTTTATTTCGGAACTGGCAGGAGACAAAAAAGAAGTTCACCTACTCCCCTACCATAACATTGCCCGCAATAAATACAATAAACTCGGCAAACCCGATGAATTCGAGATTTTAAAGGAACCCGGGAAAGACACACTGTCCAAAGCCATCGCCACCTTCGAAACCTACGGGATTAAAGCAGGAATCGGCGGCTAGCATTCTGACTTGATTCACCTCAAACAGTTACAATTACAATCATCAGCAGGAAACTGATAACTTAAAACAGGGATGAAATTTACTAAACTATTACTCATTTTGTCGGCCATGTTCCAGCTGAGCCTGGTGGCAAACAGCCAGAACCAGGTATTTACCACCCAGGACTCGTTAAGAGGAAGCATAACCGCAGAACGCGCCTGGTGGGATTTAACATTCTATCATCTCGACATAAAAGTAAGCCTTCCGGATAGCAGTTTCGAAGGAGCAAATACAATAAGCTACAAGGTGTTAGCCCCATCGCAGCTTATGCAGATTGATTTACAACAGCCCATGCAAATTACCGGGGTTAGCCAGGATGGTAAAAATCTTGATTTCAAACGCGTTGGCAATGCCTGGTACATCACGCTGCAGAAAAAGCAAAACACGGGTGATCGCAACGAAATTGTGGTCGGGTTTAGCGGCAAACCGCAGGTAAGTAAAAGACCACCCTGGAGTGGCGGCGTATCATGGAAAAAAGATGATAATCAGAATCCTTTTATTGTGACTACCTGCCAGGGCGATGGAGCCAGCCTGTGGTGGCCGTGCAAAGATCATCAATACGATGAGCCCGACAGCACGCTGATTACGGTTACAGTGCCCGAAAAACTGACAGATGTTTCGAATGGCAGGTTACGCAGTGTTGTTCAAAACGCGGATCACACCCAAACATTCACCTGGTTTGTTTCGCAGCCCATCAATAATTATTGCGTTAACCTCAATATCGCCGATTACGTTCATTTTGGCGAAAAATACAAGGGTGAAAAAGGAACGCTTGATTGCGATTACTATGTGTTGAGTTATAACCTGGAGAAAGCGAAACAACAGTTCAGGGAAGTTCCGCGGATGCTCGAGGCCCTTGAATACTGGTTCGGCCCGTATCCATTTTACGAAGACAGCTACAAGCTGGTGGAAGTTCCTTATCCCGGCATGGAGCATCAGAGCTCGGTAACCTATGGCAACGACTACAAAAACGGGTACAAACAAACCGATGAGAGCAATACCGGCTGGGGCTATAAATTTGATTTTATTATCGTGCACGAATCGGCCCACGAATGGTTCGGCAACAGCATTACCACCAAAGATATTGCCGACATGTGGGTTCACGAAGCATTTGGCGCTTATTCCGAAAGTCTTTTCCTGAATTATCATTTTGGCCGGCAAGCCTGCAGCGATTATGTGATTGGCACCCGGGCAAAAATCAGGAACGATAGGCCGATAATAGGGCCTTACAACGTAAATACCGAAGGCTCGCACGATATGTACTATAAAGGCGCCAACATGCTACATACCCTTCGCCAGGTGATGGATAATGATGAAAAATTCAGGCAGATGATACGCGGACTCAGCAAAACCTTCTATCACCAAACCGTTACCACCGCACAAATTGAAAAATACATGAGCGAAGCTGCAGGCCGTGATTTAAGCCCGTTTTTCGGCCAATATCTGCGTGACACACGGATTCCTGTTCTTGAATATTCAGTTTCGGGGAAAACCTTGAAATACCGCTGGAGCAACTGTGTGGACGGATTTGATATGCCGATAAAAATTTCGGTTAACAAAACCATTCAATGGCTGAGCCCTTCAACCGCATGGAAAGAGATGAGCGTGAAAAAAGGATCAGAAATTAAACCTGATGTGAATTTTTATGTGATGACAAAAAAGCTGTAAATGCAGCAGCTTATTCCGAAGCAGTAATCAGATACAGCCCCGAAGCATGCGCATTGAGTTTTTGTGTAAACTGATCCCTGGCAGTCCCAACTACTTCCCCGCTCCACAAATTGGTTATCCGCACATTTCCTTTCAGATTCAGGTCTGCCAATTTAACAGTAACATCAACAGGCGATGTTTCCGAAATATTAAACAAAGCCAGGTAAGTTTCCTTTGACTTTTTGTTCACCGAGGTAATAGCCACTTTTCCATCCTCCTGGGGCAAAAAGCGGACTCCTGAGCTTTCGCGATGCATTTTTAAAACCGCCTTGTTGGTTAACAACGAAAGTGTAAAATCATCATTGCCCGGTAAATCGCCCCCAAAAAATAAAGGCGAGCGAAACACAGTAAACAGTGTCATAATCGTATACTGTTCATCCTTAGTCAGGCGGGTCATGCGTTCGTGGCCTACTTCTCCGCGTATCGAAAGCCGCCCCAACGGGATCATATCGCAATCGGGCCATGTACCCGGACTAATGAAAGGATACCAGTTACGACTCACTTCAATGAGGTTGCGGATGTGCGGCCAGGTGTCCCACACATCATTCACCATTCGCCACATATTTGCATGGCTGCTTACATGTTCTGCATCCGCAACAGGCGTTGCACCCGGCGAAGTACTCAATACAATCGGGCGTCCGCACTTGTCAATAGCAGTACGGATCATCTCTATCTCGTCCTTGTGATAGATGGGTGCCGAAAGATCATCAACTTTCACAAAATCAACTCCCCATGATGCGTATAACTCGAAAATGGAGTTGTAGTATTGCTGGGCTCCGGGTTTAGAAGCTAAAACCGTGTAATTATCGAGCAGCCACTCGCATCGGCCTTCGGGTGAGTAAACCTGGTCGGCAGTTATCCCATTCGTTCCTTTGATGGGAAGTTTACGGTCGACAGCAATTTTAGGTATGCCACGCATAATATGGATACCGAACTTTAGTCCTTTGCTATGCATGTAATCTGCCAGCGCCTTGAATCCCTTCCCGTTTTCGGCCGAAGGAAAGCGGTTTACGGCCGGCTGGTATCTTCCGTATTCGTCAATTACATACCGGGGGTCAGTCTGATTATATCCGCCGGCTTTATCATTTTCGACAAACCAGCGAATATCGACCACAATATATTCCCATCCGTATTTCTTCAGGTACTTAGCCATATAATCGGCGTTGGCTTTTACTTCGTGCTCTTCAACCGTAGGGCCATAGCAATCCCAACTGTTCCAGCCCATGGGTGGTGTTTGTGCCCATTTTTTAAACTCCCCCTTTTTATGAACAGCCTGTGCCTTAGCGTTGAATGCTGCCATGCAGACAAGCAAAAAAATAAAAATCGCTGGTTTTATGTTTTTCATCTGTTATTATTTATTTCTTAAGGGTCACATGCCTGCCTTGTCGGCAGACAGGGAATACGC
>CAYNVK010000353.1:0-4410 GCA_964400395.1 uncultured Lentimicrobiaceae bacterium
TCTTTCACGAAGTTTACTGACTTGATATTAGCTGCATCGAGGATGGAATTAAAAAGAAAATCCGAACGATACCTTTTGTGCGCATTCTGCTTTAAAATTTCAAATTTTTCAGGATTTCTAATTTTGTATCTCTCTGACATCCAAACAAAAACAGCTGGCTGGTGGAGCGGAAATCCTTCGGCGGCATGTAGCCATTTCCCATCTTCGCCAAGCAACTCTCCGTGATCGGATTGAAAAATGAGGATGGCATTTTTGTCTCTTAACCGGCCAATCACTTCCGAAACGAAATAATCGGTATACAAAACCGTGTTATCGTATGAGTTTATCATTTCCTGCGGCGTATTCGACGATATAACCCTCGACCGGATTACGGGTTTATACCGTGCAAATTTATCCGTAAAATGTGAATTGTACCACCAATGCGAGCCAATGGTGTGAAGGATTAAAAGCTGTTTAGGGTTTTGATTTTTTAAGCTTTCATCCAGGTGCGGTAGCATAGTTTCATCAAGCCACTGATCAAAATTATAATTGTTTTTGCTCATGTTGGCATACACCACATTTTTACATTCGTTAATAAAAAAGATGAAACTGTTAGCCGGTTCCTGGTTAGCAATCCATGTAGTGTGATACCCGCATGTATTGAAAAAGCCAATAAATGATGGTTCCGAATAGGCAAGCTGCGGATGAGCCGAATCGGCCCTGCTCAGGATATAAGGGATGCTTGCATCGGTATAGGTATATTCCGAATAGATATTCGGCAGCGATATAACTCCGGCTTTACTGAGCATTGGCGTAGTTTCGCGTTCGTACCCGTTCAGCGAAAGGTGGTCGGGCCTGAGTGCTTCACCAATTACAAGCACTACCACAAGCGAGTCTTCCGTGGTTTTGGCATCGTCCGAAATGGAAGGACGGATGTTATGAACAATTTCCTTCCCATCTAAATATTTTGTAGTTGCAAAATACATGATATAGGGCAACCGCTCTGATATGGGCCGTACAAAGGCACCAATAGCTGTTGTAAAAATGATGATGGTACTGATGCTTAGTGCCAGGTGCAGAATGGGGAAGGAGCATTTCACTTTCTTAAACCTGTAGTATATTAAACAGGCGCTAACAGCAAGCATTATAATAATATATAAAATCAGGTTCGTGGAAACCAGGTCGAGGCTCGATCGCAGATCGTTGTGCAGACTTGCATCCACCAGCATAGGTGTAAGTGAAACATTGGCAGTATACCTGAAAAATGCCAGCACTGAATTCAAAAATATAAAGAGTGGAAATATCAATGCAAATACATACTTGTTGATTGATATCAGATAGATAAAACCAAGTGTGGCAAACATTACAACCAGCCAGTGCGACAGGATGATGACCAAATCTTTACCGTTGCTGATCGGATTATTTAAAAAATCAGCCGGCGAAATAAATACTGAAAAAAAGAGTGTCGCCACCAGCACAAACAGGTAGAACCATTTATTGCTATTCAGATATTCTCGAACAAGGGATATCAAAGCTGACTTACTTTGAACGGTATTTCTGTTTTTCATAATCAAATGTAAAAATCACAGGAACTTTTATTTGAGCCCGACCTAGAAGTCAAAAGATTCGGGGCAAATATACGTTTTATTGCTGTTTCCGTATTTCATTGGCCCTCCCGAGGGTTTTGGGAATAGCTGGTTTAATGTTTGCTTTGCCAACAAGGTAAATAATTCTTTTTTGCGGAGGTTCTCCTGTCATTTTTTCCTGGTGATTACTGAAACACTATCTTTTTTACCTGGGCAGCATAATATATGTTATAAATGCGAAGGAATTTTGATGTAAATGTTGGCGCTTGAGGTTATAATGTGACTATAGTGATCGTTAAACATGCTTATAACCAGGTGGTACAACCAACAATATCTGCAAAGGGAAATGTGGCTTTTACTTCGCTGTCCGCTTAATCTCTATATTTCCCGGTCCGTACCAGGGGTGTATTTCGTAGCCCAGCCTGCCGGCTTCAATAGCGGGATCGGTTTTAAGCAACTCTTTAACCTCATTTTCAGTGGCTACATCAAAAATAAATATTCCCAGGTAGGTGCCTTCGTCGAGAAAAGGCCCTGCCAGCACAATCTTTTTTTCGTTGAACAGACGCGTAATGTTATTCAGGTGTCCTTCCTGCAGTTTTGCCCGGGTAACACTATCCTGTGTGCGGGTAGGACCGGCTGTGAGAAAGACCATGAAATATTGTTTCATCTGGAAATCTTCCTCTATCTTGTTTTGTGCTACCAACGGTTTTGCAGGAAGAGAAACCATTGCAATGATCAGCAGCAATCCTAAAGTCATTATTCTCATAACCTGTGGTATATAACTGTTGATGAATGATTTAAAATATTTTCGGATACTTCGTCGGATTGTACTCATGCATGAGGTTATAGATGCAGTCGAAAACATCCTCGGCATTGGGATTCGAGAAATAATCGCCGTCGGTTCCATATGCGGCCCGGTGAGCCTGGGCGGTAACGGTTTGGGGTTCTGCATCCAGGTACCTGAATCCTTTCTGCTCTTCCAACACTTTCTGCATCATGTACGCTGTTGCACCGCCGGGCACATCTTCGTCGAAAAACACAATCTTATTGGTTTTTTTCAACGATTCGGTTATCATATGATGGATATCGAAAGGCTCGAGCGATTGCACGTCAATCAGTTCAACTGATATTTTGAAGTCGCGAAGCTGGGCCACAGCATCCTGCGCTATGCGAACGCAGGATCCATAAGTAACCAGCGTAACATCTGTTCCTGTTTCAATGATTTCGGGCACACCTACCGGTATACGGAATTCGCCTATGTTCGATGGTTTTTTCTCCCGCAGGCGATACCCGTTGAGAGGTTCAATAATCAAAGCCGGCTCGTCCGAATGCAGCATAGTGTTGTAGAACCCTGCAGCACGGGTCATATCCCTGGGAACCAGCACATAAATTCCCCGTATGCTGTTTATTACCATGCTCAGCGGCGATCCCGAATGCCAGATGCCTTCGAGCCTGTGCCCGCGCGTGGTAATAATGAGCGGAGCCTTCTGGCCGCCGCAGGTACGGTATTGCAAGGTTGCCAGGTCGTCGCTCATCACCTGTAACCCGTAAAGCAGGTAATCGAAATACTGTATTTCTGCAACCGGGCGAAGTCCCCGCACGGCAAGTCCAATGCCCTGACCAATAATGGTGGTTTCGCGAATTGCAGTATCAAAAATACGCTTATCCCCATATTTGGCCTGCAGGCCTTCGTAGGTTTGGTTTACACCGCCTATTTTACCTACATCTTCACCGAAAATGAGAATTTTTTCGTTCCTGGCCATCTGATAATCCCAGTTGTCGCGAAGGATTTCACGACCAGGCACAAGCAGCGTATTTTCATCATAAACAGGCGCTACGGGCTGAACTTTTAATGCACATTCGTCGGACTCGCTGTACAGGTATGAGTTAAACCGTTTGTAACTCCCGGCAAGCTCGGCTTCGAGCCAGTTGGAAACATTAATTTTTAATGAGTTCGACGGATTGCTGCAGGAGTCGCAGATCAGCCGCAGTATTTTTTTTGCAGCCGACATTATATCCTTGCGGATAGGCTCGGCAACCTGGCGGAGGTCTTGTTTTATCGCGTTAATTTTTGCTGTTTTGGCACAATTACAGGTTGTAACATCCGCAATGCGCAGAAACTCATCCCGAAGCTGGTTTAGCGGTTTCTGGTAATTATTCCAGGCTGTTTTTTTTGCTTGTTTAACCCTTTCAACTGATTCTTTTTCAATACTGTCAAGTTCTTCACCTGAAGCTATGCTTTCGGAAATTATCCATTTCCGCATTTGTTTGATGCAGTCAAATTCTTTCTCCCAGGCGAGCCTTTCAGCAGTTTTGTAACGCTCATGCGATCCGGAGGTGCTGTGCCCGAGTGGCTGCGTTACTTCGGTGATATGAAAAAGTACAGGGATATGTTTTTCGCGGCAAATACTGATGCCTTCTTCGTACATATTGCAAAGCGCAGCATAATCCCATCCTTTGGCGGTATAAATAAGGAATCCATCCTTGTCGCGGGTTTTTTCAAACCCCCTGAGAACCTCCGAAATGCTGGATTTGGTGGTTTGAAGATGATTTGGTACCGAGATGCCAAAGCCATCGTCCCACACAGAAACAGCCATGGGTACCTGCAAAACGCCGGCGGCATTAATCGTTTCCCAGAAATGGCCTTCACTGGTACTGGCATCGCCAATGGTGCCAAATGCCACTTCATTTCCATTAGCAGTAAGGCTTGAGAGATGCGCAAGTTCGGGGTTGTTTCTGGTTAGCTTTGATGTGAGCGCGAGCCCCAGCAGGCGAGGCATCTGCCCGGCAGTAGGCGAGATGTCGGCCGATGAATTTTTTTGCTGCATCAGGTCCAGCCATTTCC
>CAYNVK010000354.1:0-4389 GCA_964400395.1 uncultured Lentimicrobiaceae bacterium
CAAAGGCAAAACAATTTACGTCAGGCCGAACGTATAAACGCCTGGCAATTGCTTTAACGAATAGAATGGTGGAAGAAACCGGGAAACGGCTAAAAAACCGACCCGGACCTTAATCCTGGGGATAGTAAATCTCCAGGATTTTTGCTTCTGGCTTGGGCGCTATCTGTATCCGCTCCATAATGGCCGGCACCAGGAGCACCTCCCCTGCCCTGAGCGTTTCGGAGCCTCCGTCATATTCAATGTAGCATTCGCCTTCGGCACATTGTAAAATCACAAACGAGTCGAGCCCGCTGTAATCCTTCACCACCGGCTTATCAAAATGAATGAGGCTGGTATTAAAATACTTGCTTTCAACAATGGGAACGGTCCTGTTGAATTCAGGTGAATATTCAGTACGATACGAATCGTATTGTTTAAAATCTAGAGCATCCAGCGCCAGGTCGGTGTGCAGTTGCCGGGGATTCCCTTTATCATCGACCCTGTCGAAATCATAAATGCGGTAGGTCAGGTCACTGGATTGCTGAATTTCGAAAATCAACAATCCTGGGCCCAGGGCATGAACCCTGCCTGCCGGCATAAAGAACACATCCCCTTTTTTTACTTTTTCGTAATTCAGGATATCCCTGATCGTACCGTTGGTCAGGTCGTGGATGTAATGTTCGGCATCCATTTCGCGGTTGAAACCGCTGATAAGTTCTGCGCCGGGTTCAGCTTCGGCCACATACCACATTTCGGTTTTACCCAGGCCGTTATGCCGACTTTTGGCAAGTTCGTCGTCGGGATGCACTTGTATGGAAAGCCAGTCGTTCGCATTCAGAATTTTGATCAGCAACGGGAATTTACTGCCGTATTTTTCGAATACCGCTTCGCCGACCAAATCGCCCATGTACACATCAATAAGCTCATCAAGCTGATTTTCGGCCAGGAAACCATTGCTCACCACGCTTATTTCATCGCCATAGCCTGATAGCACCCAGGCTTCGCCACAATTGGGCAACGGAGCATAGTCCATGCCAAAAACAGTTCGTATTTTATCACCACCCCAAATCTTATCTTTAAAAATGGGTGTAAACTTCAATGGATATAATTCGTTCATGTGTCAATCCAGGTCTTAATTTCTTTGTTAATACAACTGTATAGCTGCATTATTGGTCCATCAAAAGTACGAATATATCTTTTCCGGCCAACCAACCCTGACTAAAAGCATGGACTGCCGGCAATAAGTAGCGGTAAAAAAAGTACTTTTGCCCCATCAAAAAAATCACAATGCCCGATAAATCCAACAACCCTATATGTAAACCCGACTGGTTAAAAATCAAACTTCCCAAAGGCGATAATTACCTGAAGGTAAAAGGCATACTCGAAGAAAAAGGGCTGCATACCATTTGTGCAAGCGGCAAATGCCCCAACATGGGCGAATGCTGGAATGCCGGCACCGCAACGTTTATGATCCTGGGCGATATCTGCACCCGCAGCTGTAAATTCTGCGCCACCAAAACCGGCAAGCCGCTGGAAGTGGACCAGAGTGAGCCTGAAAAGATTGCGCAATCCGTAAATCAGCTAAAACTGAAGCACGTGGTACTTACTTCTGTCGACAGGGATGACTTGCCGGATGGAGGGGCAGCCATTTGGGCGGCCACCGTGCGCCGGGTTAAAGAACTTAACCCCGGAACCACCATCGAAACACTGGTGCCCGATTTTGGAGGAAATGCCGGACAACTTCAGATGGTAATTGAAGCGGCTCCGGATATTATTTCGCATAACCTGGAAACCGTTCGCCGGCTGACGCCACAAATTCGCAGCGCAGCCCAGTATGATCGAAGCCTGGAGGTATTACGACAAATTGCGGCCTCGGGTCTTCGCGCCAAATCAGGAATTATGGTGGGCCTGGGTGAAACAGAAACGGAGGTACTTGAAACCATGGACGACCTGCGCAAGGTAAACTGTGGCATTTTTACCATTGGCCAGTACCTGCAACCCACTCCGCTCCACCTGAAAGTGGTTGAATATATTCATCCGGATCAATTCGAAAAATACCGGGTTGCCGGAATTGATAAGGGTTTCGCGTTTGTGGAAAGCAAACCACTGGTGCGCAGCAGTTATCATGCCGAGAAGCATGTTGAAACCAGGCAATAAGTTATAACCACGTTGAACACAGGGAACCGGGATCTACCGGATGCGCTTCCCCCGGCAGGCGCGGCAAAAATAATTCCGGCCCATACACACTCAAATATGCTCCGGATGTTTTTGTAACCTTTGGGGCTATGTTAAAAATAATCTTAAATGAAAACCACGTTTCGCGACCTAGGCCTAATGCCCTACCAGCAAGCCTGGGACTACCAGGAAAAGCTGCTTAATGAAATAATTGCCTGTAAACTTGAAATCCAGAAACAGCCTGGTAACGATCAACAGACTACGAACAACTATTTGCTGTTTGTTGAGCATCCCCATGTTTTCACCCTTGGCAAAAGCGGATCGGAAGAGAATTTGCTGGCTAACTTTATACAACTACAGGCTAAGAATGCCGAATTTATTCATACAAACCGGGGTGGAGATATTACCTACCACGGCCCTGGACAGGTTGTGGGTTACCCGGTGCTGAACCTCGATTATTTTGCAAAAGGCATTCGCGATTATATCGAAAAACTGGAAGAAGCTGTTATCCTCACCCTGCAGCATTATGGCATACAATCCGAAAGGCTCAAAGGCGCAACCGGCGTGTGGCTCGACACCCAAACACCGGCCAAAACAAGGAAAATATGCGCTATGGGTGTTCGCGTAAGCCGCGGCGTTAGCATGCACGGTTTCGCACTCAATGTAAATACAGATCTTTCGTATTTTAACCTCATAAACCCCTGCGGATTTACGGATAAAAAGGTAACTTCGCTGCAACAGGAACTGGGCATGGAGATGGATATACACCAGGTGAAACTGGTTTTAAAAGAAAAGCTTGCCGCAGTATTCAACATGGATCTGCAGGATTAGGGCCCTGGTTCGGACGGATATTTTTTTACCTAAGCATACACTGAATACTAAGCATTCAAAAAAACCTTCACATATGCCTCCTATAAAATCGATATGCGTATTTTGCGGTTCAAGCGCCGGCAGCCGCCCCGAATATACTTTGAAAGCCCGCGACCTCGGACTTCTGCTGGCCGAAAAAAATATCACCCTGGTGTATGGAGGCAGCAATGTGGGCATTATGCATGTTATAGCCGAGGCGGTGCTCGAAGCCGGGGGCGAGGTAATTGGCGTTATGCCGCATAACCTTATTCAGCGCGAAGTGGCACATAAAGGCCTCACTCAATTTTATGAAGTTGAAACCATGGCCGAGCGCAAAGCCCGGATGGACGAACTTTCCGATGCTTTTATCGCTATGCCCGGCGGCATTGGCACCCTCGACGAAATATTTGAGGTAATGAGCTGGAACCAGCTCGAACTCATCACCAAACCAGTTGCGCTTTATAACGTACTTGGTTATTACGACCAGTTGATAAGTTTCCTCGATCATTCAGTAAACCAGCATTTTGTAAAACCAGAACACCGGCTCAACCTCATTGCCGAAAGCGACGAAAAAACACTCCTGGATAAAATCCTGAATTATAAACCTATAAAGGTTGATGGCGGGAAATGGATTAAAGAGTTGAAACAGGGAACATCAAATGCTGGGAAATTGTAATCCCTCCAGAAATGTATAATGGTTAGTTAATCGTGAAAGTGCTGCTTTCTTCGGTAATCGTTTTGCTATCTCCCGGATTATAACCGAAATCAAAGACATTTAGAAGATTGCATCACATTTCAACGGGCATTTCGAGTACAGTCATGGTAATATTCTATTTTATCATGATCTTTGTGCTCGAAAAATTCGGGATCAGGCTATAGGCAGTTGTAAACCCGGACCATCAGTTTACCAGAAACTACAGGCAAATGATAATAATTGGAATAACCGGAACATTAGGCGCAGGAAAAGGAACCATTGTTGAATACCTGGTCAGGGAAAAAGGATTTATTCATTTTTCGGTGCGCAGTTTTATTACCGGCGAAATTCTCAGGCAAGGGCTCCCGGTTGATCGCGACAGCATGGTGGTGGTGGCCAATAAACTGCGGGCTGATCATTCGCCTTCGTACATCATCGACCAGCTTTACATCCAGGCTTTGCAATCCGGCAAAAACTGTATCATTGAGAGCATACGAACCCCGGGCGAAGTACAATCGCTGCGCGAAAAAGGCAATTTCCTGCTCTTTGCCGTTGATGCCGACCCTCAGCTTCGTTACGAACGCATCGTGATGCGTAACTCCGAAACCGACAGAATATCCTACGAAACGTTTGTTGAAAACGAAAAGCGCGAAATGCAGTCGGATGATCCCAATAAACAGAATATTGGTAAG
>CAYNVK010000355.1:0-4384 GCA_964400395.1 uncultured Lentimicrobiaceae bacterium
CGTGGATAGCGTAATAAGCGCAGTTCCGGCTGAAGTCAGCAGCAGCCCTGCCATATGGGCATCTTTTTGCCATGCAATACCTGCAATAATGCGTGCCATGTGCAATTTGTCGATGGCTATTCCGGCTGTTATCAATGTTAATACGGTACGAACCCATGCCAGTTGCGTACGATCCAGGGCAAGCATGGTTCGTTCCACCGCCAGATCAACACGAGGATCAACATCCTTTTCAGCCTCATTCCTGATTGTCTGTTCGTCCTTCATTTTTGCAACTTTTTGAAAATCCTGCTGAATGTTGGCATTCCTTAATTCAACCTCATTGCACAAACGCTATAAATATACGATTTTCACCAGATAATTCATAAGCAAAAAGCTTAAACCTAATCCTATTAATACGGTAGCCAATGCTTTAAGCCAGCGTAAAAAAGTGCTCCCGGTATTAAACAATCGAAAAAAAACAAGCACCTGGTAAATAATTAATGAACAGAATGCACTGAAGTAAAGGATTTCGAAAACCACCCCAACAGGTTTAACCACAATTGTTATCAACAACCACACAATCAACAAAACGATGCTCTGGCTGATCAGAAAAGTATTTACAATGAGGTGTTCGGCTAAGTTGTACTTAAAGGGCCTGTATAATATACTGCAAATTAGGGCATAAGCCGGAATCGCAAGCAACATTCTGTAGCTAAAATACTTGCCGGTGAATCTGACTGTATCGCCCGATGCCAGTAAATTATCATTTAAATGCTCAGTTACTCCTGCCCATTTATAAAGAAACCCTCCAACCAGACTAATGAGTAAGAGAAAAGTAAAAGGATGAAAGTAACTGACCCGTTTGCCATAAATGTATCCACGAAGCGTTTCACCCGGCCGGATAAAAAGTTCCCTTATTGTAAAAAGAAAGCCACTATGTACGTGATAAAAACCATGCAAAAACTCTACCGGTAAATTACTGAGCATAAATCGCTTTTCGCCGGCTTTTTGCCCACAATTATTACAAAAATTTCCTTCGAAAACAGTATTACAGTTTCTACATTCCATACATTATCGGGGCAACACTTTAATTTATAATAAAACAGCACACCTCAGTATTCAAAGGTATTTCAATTTAGGCTTTAAGCATTAAACAGCATAAACAATTATATTAAAGTTTAAAAAAATACCTACTAATAGGTATTTTAAATAATTTGAATCAGGCATTTAAAATAACTAACTTTTTACTAAGTAACTTTGCCGTTCTTCATTATCTTTGATATGTATTTAATTAAATTTCAATCAACTTTAATATGAAAAAGGAATCCTCCTTAAACAAGTTATTGCTTGGCCTGTTGGTTTTACCATTCTGCATGGTAAGCTTTTCGTGCAAACAACAGGGAACACAGGTGGCAAGTACCGATGGGCTCGACCGCACGGTACTTCCAATCAAAGCTCCCATACGTCCTACATCGGGTGAATTGGACGTACGGAATGCAAAAATGCCGGAACGTTTCGAGGTAAAAGCCCCGGAAGGAGCACCAAACGTAATATTAGTGTTACTTGACGACCTCGGTTTTGCCGGTACCAGTAACTTTGGCGGACCGGTTAGTACTCCAACATTCGACCGTATTGCAAGCGAAGGTATTTATTATAACAATTTCCACACCACGGCCGTATGCTCGCCAACACGTGCCTGTATTAAAAGCGGCCGTAACCACCAGGTAAACAACATGGGATTTATTACCGAAATGGCTACAGGCATGCCAGGTGGCACCGGCGAAATTCCCGGCGAGGTTGCACCTGTTGCTGAAATGCTCCGCCTGAATGGTTACAGCACGGGCGCCTTTGGCAAATGGCACGAAACATCTGTTTGGGAAACCAGCATTTCGGGCCCTTACGATCGTTGGCCTACCCGCCAGGGTTTTGATAAGTTTTATGGTTTCCTGGGAGGCGAAACAAACCAGTGGGCGCCGTTTATTTATGATGGAACACACCCTGTTGAATTGCCCGATGATCCCAACTATCACTTTATGAACGATATGACCAACCAGGCTGTTGCTTGGATGAAGTTCCAGAAGGCAATGACTCCGGAAAAACCTTACTTTATGTATTTCGCACCGGGTGCTGTTCACGCTCCTCACCATGTACCTCAGAGTTATATCGATAAATGGAAAGGCAAGTTTGATGCTGGCTGGGATGCCATGCGGCAACAAATTTTAGATCGCCAGATTGCCAAAGGCATTATACCCAAAGGAACAAAACTGGCTCCGAAACCGGAAGCTATTCAGGAATGGAATAAACTGACTCCTGATCAGAAAAAATTGTTTACCCGTCAGGCTGAAACATTTGCCGGGTATCTCGATATGGCCGACCATGAAATTGGTCGACTGCTGGATGCAGTACAAGAAAGCGGACAGGCCGATAACACAATGGTTATTTTTGTGTATGGCGATAATGGGACCAGCGCCGAAGGTGGCGAAAACGGAATGTTCAGCGAAATGACATATTTTAATGGTGTGCAGGAAACCGTTCAGGATATGCTTAAAAAAGTTGACAAATGGGGTGGCCCCGAAACCTATCCACATATGGCAGCCGGTTGGGCAGTGATGTTTGATACACCTTATACATGGACAAAGCAGATAGCTTCAGATCCAGGCGGGACCAAGGTAGGCATGGCCATCCGCTGGCCCAAAGGCATCAAAGCAAACGGCGGTCTGCGCACCCAGTTCAGCCATGTAATTGATGTGGCGCCAACCATCCTTGAAGCTGCAGGTTTGCCCGAACCAAAAAGCGTGAACGGAGTTGCACAACGCCCCATGGATGGGAAAAGCCTGGTATATTCATTTAATGATCCCAAGGCCAAAGAAACACATACCACCCAGTATTTCGAAATGGCAGGTAACCGCGCCATGTATAAGGATGGCTGGTATGCACGAACCATTCACCGGGCACCCTGGGAGCAAAAGGTCAGGAGGCCTTTGACAGAAGATATCTGGGAACTTTACTATATGCCGGATGATTTCAGCCTGGTAAATAACCTGGCCGCCCAGAAGCCTGAAAAGCTTAAAGAAATGCAGGCTTTGTTTATGAAAGAGGCTGAGAAAAATTACGCATTACCTATCGATGACCGTCTGTTTGAACGCCTGAATGCTGAAGCTGTGGGGCGTCCGACCCTTTTGGGGAACCGTACTTCCCTCAACCTGGCCGAAGGCATGGTGGGCATACCCGAAAGTTCATTCCTCAATATTAAAAACAGGTCGAAAACCATTACGGCTGATATCGAAATACCGGCAGGCAAAACAGCCAACGGTATATTGATTGCGCAGGCCGGACGATTTGGCGGTTGGGCGCTGTATGTATTCAACGGTACATTGGCTTACGACTATAACTTCCTTGGAATTTCCCACTACACCGTACAAGCTACCCAGAAACTGACACCTGGCAAACATACCGTAAAATTTGATTTTGCTTACGATGGCGGTGGACCTGGTAAAGGCGGTAAAGGCACCCTTTATATTGATGGTAAAAAAGTGGGAGAAGGACGGATTGAGCGTACCCAGCCCGGAATTTTCTCGGCCGACGAAACAGCTGATGTGGGTATCGATCTGGCTACACCTGTTGTGGAACGAATTGGGGCTGAAGCCAGATCGAAGTTCAATGGACGGATACCCAAATTAGTGGTAGAAATAAAATAACGATTCTGAAATCCCTTAGTAGGGATTTCAGATCTTAGAATATTTACAAGACAGATTTATGAATAAACCGAACATCTTCAGGAGTACCCTTTGTTGGATCGCACTAATAGCAACATTTCCGGTATTTGCTCAGGACGCTAAAACCATTCCTGTAACCTGGGAGACTTTTGTAAAGGCTGAAACGCACCGGACCTTAAATAACTATGCCAAACTGGGCGCGTTCGGCAAGTTCTTTCATCTTCGGGCTGTAGCATCAATCGACAAGCAGGATGTTGTCCGTATGAACAGGGATACCCGTTATTCCATAGGCATTTTTGATTTAACCACACCGCTTACAGTCACATTGCCCGATGCCGGAGACCGGTATATAGCCATGCAGGTAATTAATGAAGATGAATTTACCAAAGCGGTACTTTACAGTCAGGGTCCACATACTTTTACCAAGGAAAGTGTTGGCTCGCGGTACGTTTGTTTGATTGCCCGGATTCTGGTCAATAGCGAAGATGAAAAAGACAATCAGATTGTTACCGCACTGCAGGACAAAATCGTTGCTTCCCAGGCCTCAATCGGATCGTTTGAAATCCCGAACTGGGATCAGGCCTCGCTCGACAAGTTAAGAGATGCGCTGAAAGTAGTAGCCTCTACCCTGACTGATACCAAACTTTGTTTTGGAGATGTGAATGATGTTAACCCAATTGCTCATTTAT
>CAYNVK010000356.1:0-4376 GCA_964400395.1 uncultured Lentimicrobiaceae bacterium
CCGTTGCGGATCGTGGCCCTGCATAGGCCAGGCTGTATTTGCCACCCCGAATGCATTGGTGTTAACTGCATATAATTTACCACGATACATGTTGGTATATCCTTCGCCGGTGCCTACATAGAGCGTGCCATCGGGAGCAATAACGGCAGGAGAATTTCCAATAGCCCCAAGGCTTGGCGGGTTACTCCACAGGGGTGTACCATCGGGCCGCAGGGCATACAGGCGCCCATCGCCACCTAAATTACCACCTGCATGAATACCAAAATAAATATTGTTGTCGGCACCAATAACCGGATTGGCGAGCTGGCTGCCATATTTTTCGGGATCACCTGATTTGGGGAATCTCCAATTTTCAGTACCATCGGGATTAATTGCGTACAGTTTAATCCTGTACTGCGAACTTACATACGACCAACCACCAATATAAACGGTACTGTCGGCCCCCACAACGGGCGAAGAAGCCGCCAGCGTACCCACCGGAAACTCCCAGGCCTTGGTGCCGTTAGGATTTATTGCATACAGCATGGTAGCTGTTCCTTCCCCGTTATCCAAATAAATCTTGCCATCCGGGCCAATGGCTGGTGGATATTCGCTGGCAAAAAGTTTTCCTTCTACCAATTTAAAATCCCATTTCAGGGTACCGTCGGGGTTAATGGCAAATAAACGGGCCTCTCTTTTACTCATATCAAAAAGCTTAAATTCCCCTTCGGCAGCAAAGTAAATTGTACCATCCAGTCCAACTACCGGAGGCTTACCATCGAGCCCACGTAGCCATCCTTTGTTTTCGTAAGCCAGGAATTTCCATTTCAACGTGCCATCCGGGTTAACTGCATGCAACACACCATCGTTGCTTACTACATAAACAGTACCCTCGTGTCCGATGGCTGCACTGCCACGAAGCCAGGGTGTCATGGAACCACTTCCGGATTCAAAGTTCCCGGTTTCGTAGCGCCATTTTTCGCTCCCATCGGGATTAATAGCCCACAGGAACCCAAAATTTTGTGAATTTCCTCCAGTGCCAACATAATATCCCAGGGTATTTATATAAATGGTACCGTCATCAGCTACCACAGGAGTTGCAAAAGAAATCATGTTGGTGAGCTCTTCCTGCTCCTGGTAAGCCTGCACTTTCGTGATCCATTTCACCGTTCCGTCCGGTTTCATGGCATACAGGCGGGCGTCCTCAATGCCAAAATAAAGTGTTCCGTCTTTTGCCAGTCCCACGCCACCCATTATCTCACCATCAAGCGTACGGTCATTGGTGGGATTGGTGTTGTAAAACCATTTTACCTCACTCACATTTCCGGTTGATGCCATGGCATTGATACTTATATCTTTGCCCGAAGTATTTTCAACTTCCACCCAATAATTGGTCATACGGGTTAGCGGTGGACTGGTGAAAGATGGCGAGTCACTGCCAACCGGTTTCGAACGGTCGCCGGTAGCTCCCTCGAACCATTGATAGTGCATAACCGGGTCGCCGGTAGCTGCAACCGTGAAAGTGGCGGTTTGGCCGGATTTAATAAGCTGGCTCTCCGGCTGGACGGAAATGGTTGGCGGGATTCCAACAAAGCTATCGTCGTGCTGGCAGGTATGTTGCGGATCGTGACCAAAGGCCGGCCAGTGGCCAATAGCAAGACCTCCACTGGTGCCGGCAAGCGCAAATACCCCTTTGTTGTTGTAAGAAACGCCATATATGGTTCCATCCGTGGTAAGAACCGGGCTACTAAAACCTGCATCTTCTTTCGACCACAATTCCTTTCCCGAAAGATCGAGCACATGGAGTTTATCGGCCGGGTAGTAAATGGTTTTGTCCTTTGCCAGTACCGGGGAAGTATAAATGGTGGTTTCGGAAGCAAAGAACCACTTGGGATACCCATCGGGATGGATGGCATAAATGGCGCCTCCGGAACTGCCGAATGTAAGCGCTGAAAAGTAGATAGTTCCATTGTTGCTTATAACCGGTTCGGAGGTAATGGCTTTGATGGATGGATAACCGGATGGTGCTATGGGTGTTGTAAACTCCCACTTGCTGGCACCCGAAGCCGGCTGAAAAGCAATAAGCCTGCTCCCGGCACCTGCATAAATAGTTCCATTGGCACCAATTACCGGGGCCGTACTGAAGAAGCCATCAATTTCGCGGACCCACTTGAGCTGGTCGATGGTTTTCTGGGGATAAAAAGCATATAATTTGCTTGATAAACGCCAGGGAATAACATACACAATTCCATCGGAACCTATCGTAGGATGTTGAATCACATATTTATCGACAGGCGCTTCCCAAATCAGTTTTTTGGCTGCGGGATCGATGGCCAACACTTTTTGACCGGCGCCAATATACACCATGCCATCAGCAGCTACCGCGGGCGAACTGGTAAAATTACGATCGGCGGTATAAATAAGCGCCATAGCCCCGGTTGCCGGGTTAACGCCATAAAAACGATTTTCGATATTGGTATAGATAGTTCCGTTTTTTGCCACAGCTGGTGGTGCGGAATGCCCCACGTTAATGCTCCATTTGATTGAACCGCTGACTGGATCCAGAGCTGTAAGGTAACCTGGAGTAGTACCGCATGGCCAGCCATCGGGGCCAAACTGCGTGATGACATCCTGCGAAGTAACGAGGATATTCCCATTTAAAGCCACAGTTAAATTAGTAGGAAGTTGTTTATCATCCGTCCATTTGTTCTGTAACCATTTAATGTTCTCAACAGTTATGGTTGCAGTAGCCGAATTCAGTTTGCCTTTGGCATTTGAAATTCTCACCCAGTAGCTGGTTGTACTTGTGAGCGGAGAGGTTAAAAAAGAACTGGAATCAGCTCCAAGCGGGGAGGAAGTATCGCCACTTTCGCCCTGGTACCATTGATAATGAATGGGGGCTGTACCTGTTGCCAATACGGATAAAATTGCCGGCTGTCCGCTGGCAATGGTCTGACTTGCGGGTTCAGCCTGCAGGTCAGGAGCAATGGCTTCGTCGGTGGATTGACCACTGCAAATCGTTGTTATAGTGGTGGTTTTCGAAAGTGTTTCGGCATACGGCAGGTTCAGCGTAGCACCATGCAGCGAAGCGTTGGTGGTAGAAATCACCGAAGGAGTGATGCTTTTCAGTGCAAGTTTCCCGTAGTTGGCTGCGATGCAACATGCCGGGTTAAACCCTTCGGCAGTGGTTTGCATAAGTACACCTTCTTTAGTGGCAGCCGCAGTGTTGCCTGTAAGCAGGAGCCTGCCATCACTGGTTTCAGCTAAACCCAAAGGGATAAGATTGTTTGATGGAGTAAAAACATGTTGCCACTTTGGTGTAATTGTGCCACCATTTCCAGCAGCAAACCTGTACATAAATCCACCCGAATAAGGCGTTTCGGTACCTGTTGAATTGGTGTAACCTGCCAGTAAAAGATCACCATTTGCGAGTGAAATAAAATTACCTGCACCAAAGGGACCAAAAAGTCTTTCGTTGGCTGATCCATCTAAAATTGCCGTCCAGTTGTACGAATCGCCGGAAACCGGATAGTTAACTAAAAGGATGGATTTGCCGTCCTTTTCGCCCGGATTTAATGTATTACTTCCATAGGAGCGGGTGTAAGCGGCTACAGCCAGTGTGTTTGCATTTACTTTTACGATAGACGAAGCATTATTCACCACTTTCCTTTTAGCCTCATCCTGGAAGTCGTATGCACCGTCCCAGTCGCTTCCGCCAATAATAAGCTGTCGTTTCATTGTCAATCCATCTTTGCTAATGGTTCCGAGATAGAGGTTCCAACCGGTTTCCTTGTGTTTTACGGCACCGTAAATTTCGTAACCGGCTGAGGTTTCGGCAATATCAAAAACGGTGTTATCATTCCCGGTAAGGATAGCCGACTGCCATATAACTGTGGTTGCGGCACCATTCATCTTTATAATTTCAAAATAATGGTCGGTACCACCAACCGAGGTAATTGTTGATTTTGCCAGAATAAGAATGGAGCCGTCGCTGGTTTCAATGGCACCGCTGGCCCAGGTATCGCCGTTACCAGCAACCGGAACCATTTTGTAGGCCTGCACCGAAGAAAGGTCGGGCGATACCTTGAGAAAGAAGCCGGTCTGGTGCTGGTTTCGTCATTCTTCACTGTATAGGACACACCTGTCACCAGGAAATTACCTGCTGAAGTAATTGAAGCTGACATGACATAACCGGAATTGCTATCGAAAACATCTTTCCCAATCACAAAGTTGCCGTTCAAATCCAGTTTTGTGAAATTGATAATACCCTTGCCATGTTGCGACAAAAGCATATATCCATCAGCCAGCGGAAAAACAGCACTCACCTCCGTGGATTGGTTTTCGACACGGAATATTTTTTCGAATGTGGATTGTGCTCTGGTGGGTTGAACCAGGCA
>CAYNVK010000357.1:0-4361 GCA_964400395.1 uncultured Lentimicrobiaceae bacterium
TTGTAATGGTTTGTCGCTATTGTGAAAAACCTGCCAGCACGATTTCCCGATCAGGACTTCATCCGGAAAAAGCGCTTTCAATACCATGTTCACTTCCAAAATTTTAAAATTGGCATCCAACAGGCAGATTGCATCGTTTAATCCATCAAATATTTGCTGCCATTGTCCGGCCATTTTAACAAACTCCTGACGGGCTTTCTTTTGATCATTGATATCCTCAATCAATGCAACCAGGCAGATGAGTTCCCCTTTTTCATTAAAATTTGCACTTGCCGTAAGCGCCCCCCAAAACTCCTTTTTATCTTTACGGATGTATTTCTTTTCAGTTTTGTATAATGGAACCTCACCCTTCTTTAGTTTTCTTACAATTTCAGCTTCGGCCAAAAATCCATCGGGATGTGAAATTTCCGAAAGGGTAAGTTTCACAAGTTCCTGAAATGTGTAGCCTAACATGTTGCAAAAGGCCTTATTAGCGCTTATAAACCGGTTTTCGGAATCCATCATTACCATCCCCAGCGGACTTTCATCAAATAACATCCTGAAAACCGATTCATTGATATGGTTGAAATCCATTGCAGAACTATCGGACAGTGGTAAACCTTTAGAACTTCTGTTTTTTTGAGTTTTCATGATATAAATTATTTTCAAAGAAAGGTGAGTAAAAGAGCAAACGAATTATTCCAAAAACACAAGGATGCCACGAATGATATATTCACATTTACATCGTGACATCTTTTCATCATAATCAGCAAAGTATTGATAAAAATGTGGATTAACTTAAAAATGCTGTTAACCAGCAACAGGACAGCTAATATAAGAAAAAGGAATCACTTTATACTTACCGGCAGAATTAAAAAAATGAGTTGGAACCCATTTAATCATTCATTATTTTTCTGAGGGAATAAGTATTTCTTGAAGGCAGAGGCATTGCCTGATATTTGCTCATCAACTGACCAGAAATCCTGATCATCAATGCTTTTATTTCAGGGTTTGCACGTACAGGCAAAAAATAATAATCGGGCATATTTTAAATCATGAGGCTTACATCTATGGTAACTTATAAACCTGCATTGTAGTGTTTTAACCCATATATCGCAGCCGGATTTCAAAAATTACTTTCATAAACTTCTGGGAGTCAAAATTCATAAAGCCAGGTTAAAAACATAAATTACCTGTAAATATCAAATACCATTCATGATCAGGCACTTTCAGATACAGAGCAACTTTAGCCCGCCATTGAGAAACAGCCTGCAAAATGCGCTCAAAATTTTCATCAGCCGGGCATTAACCATGTTAAAACATTTTACACTTTTATTACATTTTTACTTTCTGGTTACTAATTCAATGTACCTGAGCATAAAATTGATCCATTCAAAAAAAAACAATTGAAGCTCCTTGCCAAAGTTGGTAATTTGAAGAAAAATAGTACTTTTATAGGTTGAATATACTTACCAAAAAGCATATCAACCAATTGCATAAGCAACCGGCTTATGTTGAGTGCCAGAACCTTCAGATGTAAAAGAATTGTACGACAACAATAATTTGAACCCTGTATTACTGCAGAAACACTACCTGAAATGAAAACCGAAAACAGAGTAATACTCCTGGTTGAGGACAATGCCAGTGATGTTGAGTTGACAAAAAGAGCATTGTTAAAAGAAAATATTACAAATGAAGTTGTGGTTGCCGAAGATGGGCAGGAAGCGCTTAACTACATGTTTGGTGAAGGCGAATACCATGGACGCAAAGTTCACCAGCTCCCTGCCTTGGTACTTCTGGATATCAACCTCCCGATCATTGACGGCATTGAAGTGTTGAGACGTATACGGCAAGACCCACGCACTCACCGGCAGCTGGTTGTAATACTCACTTCATCAAAAGAAGAACAGGACATATTGAAAAGTTATGACCTGGGTGTAAACAGTTATATCCGCAAACCAGTTGATTTCAACCAGTTTTCGGAAGCTATCCGGTGCCTGGGTATGTACTGGCTCGTAATTAATGAACCTCCACCATCAAGATAGAAGGATATGGAAAAACCTCTACGCATACTTATCGTTGAAGATAATACCAGTGATGTTGAAATTGTTAAAAGACTCCTGAATAAAGGAGGTTTTCATTTTACAGATAAGGTGGTTGATTCGAAAGAAGAATTTCTTTCGGCTATGACTGATTTTGAACCGGAACTTATTCTTTGCGACTATTCGATGCCGCGGCTTGATGGCATGAGAGCGTTGCTTATCCGCAAGGAGATGGCACCATTAACACCTTTTATACTGGTTACAGGTTCGGTAAACGAAGAAGTAGCCGTGGAATGTATGAAAGCCGGGGCTGATGATTATGTTTTGAAACAAAACCTGATCAGGCTGGTACCGGCCGTAAAGGCAGCACTCGAAAAGCAACAAACCATACGTATGCGGCAGGAAGCCGAAGCAGCACTGCGTATCAGCGAAGAACGGTTTAAGCAAATTGCCGAAGCAGCCGGCGAGTTTATCTGGGAAATAGATAGTGACGGGCTTTACACCTATGTGAATAAAATCAGTGAAGGCATATTGGGCTATTCGTCGAACGAAATTGTTGGCAAAAAACATTTTTACGACTTTTTTGTACCCGAATTGGCTGAACAACTGAAAAAGGATGCATTTCAGGCATTTGCTGACAAATCAGGCTTTAAGCGCTTCGAAAATGCCAACATTCATAAAGATGGACACATTGTAATACTTTCAACTACCGGAATGCCAGTGTTGGATGCCGAAGGAAACCTGCTCGGGTACCGCGGTGTAGATACTGATATTACCGAACAGAAAAAAGCGGAACTGGCCCTGCGCGAAAGCGAGGAACGATTCCGGAACCTTTATTCTAATATGGCCGAAGGCGTCTGCCTTCAGAAACTGGTTTTCGATCATCATGGCAAAGCAATTGACTACCAGATTATCGGGGTGAACCAGCAATATGAAAACATACTGGGCATTAAGCAGGAAGATGTTGTTGGCAAGCTGGCATCAGAGGTGTACAACTACAGTCCGGCTCCATATCTGCCGGTATATTCCTCAGTAGTAAATACCGGTATTCCTTATACGTTCGAGAGTTTTTACGAACCCATGAACAAGCATTTCTCCATTTCCGTTTCCCCCTGGGATAAAGATGGCTTTGCCACCATTTTTGCAGATATCACGCACCGGGTTAAGGCTGAGGATGTACTGAGGCAGGAACGTATGATGCTTCGTACGCTGATTGATCATATCCCTGACAGCATTTTTGTTAAAGATGCACAGGCGCGTAAAATCATATCTAATCCGGCCGATCTATTAATCATGCAGTTAGCTACCGAAGCCGAGGCTATTGGTAAAACCGACCTCGAGTTATACCCGGGTGAATCGGGACAAGCATGGTATAATGACGATATGTCGGTAATTACAACAGGGCAGCCGCTCCTGAATAAGGAAGGGTATTATATTGATGAAAACGGTAATAAACGTTGGCAGGTAACTTCTAAAATACCGCTAAAGGACGAAGCAGGGAATATTACAGGACTTGTTGGCATAGGTCACGACATCACGAAGCAACGCCAGACCGAAGAAGAAATCAGGCAAAAAGTTAAGGAACTGGCTCTTTCGAACGATGAACTCACCAGGTTCAACCGGCTGGCCATTGGCCGTGAGATGCGTATGATAGAGCTCAAACAGCATTGCAACCGGCTTTCAACACAACTCGGATTGGCCGAACCCTACAACCTCGATTTCCTGAAACAGGATGTAAGCCAGATGTATGATGATAAAAATCCTTCCATCCCATTGAAAAAAACCAATCTGAAAACCGATTCGGAATCAGACTGACCATTACACGAATCTGCGGGTATCATCCGGGCAACTGAGAACTATTTCAACCTGAACTTTTACGATAAATTAAAAGCCCAGTTCTTTCACATTTGCTACAAAACCCGGAAAGCCTATTTTACAAACCAGGCCACTGTAGTGCTAATTGCTACATCACTAGTATTAAATCGGCTACAGTTGAATGCAATGAACATCTATAGTACATCTATTTTACAAGATATATTTTTGTACGAGTAAAAACAATAAATTTTCATGAACAAGGAAACAAATGCACAAACCATTGAACAGCTTCAGCTCGAAAATGGAGAACTGCGTTTGCAACTTGCTGTTTCGCAGGCAGCGCTGAATGCTATCAGGAATATTCATCAGGACACCCTTACAGGGCCTGGTGTTAATATTAACAACATTATATCCACCTCGCTAAGCGAAACTTCGGCCCAGACTTTCCTGGAAAAAATGAAAGAAGGAGCGCTTATACTCGCGCCCAATGGCAAAATTGTGTATTGCAACAGCCATTTCGGGGGT
>CAYNVK010000358.1:0-1987 GCA_964400395.1 uncultured Lentimicrobiaceae bacterium
AATTGTTTAACACAAAATACTCGAAATACCTGGATAACCTTCAGGTATTTTTTGTTTAATGACGGTCCGGATTGCGGGCTTACTCTATATTGAACTACTTGCAGTTGCATGCTGTCTGAGGATTAACAAAATCTACCGTATGAACAGGTCACTTCGAATTATTTACATGGGAACGCCGGAATTTGCGGTTGAGCCCTTGCGTGCTATAGTAGCGGCTGGATACAAGGTGCTGTCTGTAATAACGGCTCCCGACAAACCTGCAGGCCGTGGACAGAAAATCCAGTTTTCGCCGGTGAAGGAATTTGCCCTGGCCCAGGGTATCCCTGTTTTACAGCCAGCAAATTTAAAAGCGCCCGCATTTATTGAGGAACTACAACACATTAATGCCAACCTGATGGTGGTGGTTGCTTTCAGGATGCTGCCCGAGGTGGTGTGGCAAATGCCCGAATACGGAACCTTAAACCTGCATGCTTCGCTGTTGCCCCAATACCGGGGTGCCGCGCCTATAAACCATGCCATCATTAACGGCGAGACCGAAACAGGGCTTACCACTTTCTTTATCGAGAAGGAAATCGACACGGGGCAAATTATCCTTGCCCGTAAAATAGCAATACTGCCCTCTGACGACGCCGGGGCGCTCCACGACCGCATGATGGTTGAAGGCGGCGATCTGATGCTGGAAACGCTTAAAATGATCGAAACCGGAAATATAAATCCCCAGAGCCAGGAACAGGTCATCCAACAAATTAAAACACTTTACCCGGCACCCAAAATCTTTAAAGAACACTGCAAAATAAACTGGGCTAATTCAGGCCGGCAAATACACAACCTGATCAGGGGATTGTCACCTTTCCCGGGGGCATTTTCAGTTTTGTTATCCGAAGGAACCTCGCGGCAGGTAAAAATTTTCCGCACCAGTTACCAGGTGGAACCTACAGATATGGCACCCGGATTTATAGAGACAGACCACAAACACCAGCTCTCGGTAATTACAGCCGATGGTAGGATATGTATTGAAGAACTACAGTTAGAGGGTAAAAAAAGAATGGGGATCGCAGAATTTCTTCGTGGTGTCAGAATCCCCGCAGGATCAAGGTTTGAGGTCTGAGAATACAAAAAAGCGGCTAAAAGCACTGGTATTATTGCGAAGTTATCAACAAAATACCGTGTTTATTAACAATTTCGAAGGTTTTTACTCTAAACATGTTGATATTGTTCATTTTTAGATTATATTTGTGTTAGCTAAAAACTTATTCCTAACCCCAAAAAATCAAAACAATGAACAAAGCAGAATTAATTGAATCAATGGCCGCTGAAGCCGGAATGACCAAAGCAGATGCCAAAAGGGCTCTCGATGCTTTTGTTGCCTCTACCAATAAAGCTTTGAAAAAAGGTGACCGTGTAGCTTTGGTTGGCTTTGGATCTTTCTCAGTATCAAAACGTGCTGCCCGCAAAGGCCGCAATCCTAAGTCAGGTCTTGAAATTAAAATTCCTGCCAAAAAAGTTGTTAAATTCAAAGCAGGCGCTGACCTCCAGAAAACCGTAAAATAAACATTCTTCTGCTATATGAAATAGAGCTCCCGACCGGGGGCTTTATTTTTTTGTGCCCCACCTGAACCTGTAAGGCAGTAAGGCATCTTCGCCCGCATAATCAATGCCAATCCTGGGCCCGGTAATTATTTCATCTTCCGCAACCCTTACGCCCTCATCCTGAACCCAAATTCGGTCGCCGGCAACAGTTTCAGCACACATATCGAGGCCTGAATGCCTCACTGCAATTCCGAGTAAGCGGGCAACTTTCCCCGGACCAATCCCATCCTGCTCACTCAATTTCGGTTTCCCCGAGCGATGTTTCATGGTTTCAACACCCAGCAGTGGCTTTATACCCCTGATGAGCACTGCATGAGGCTGATCATCAACTGAGGTAACAATATTAAACAGGGAATGAATGCCGTAACACAGGTAAACATAAGCTGTTCCCCCGTTG
>CAYNVK010000358.1:2087-4354 GCA_964400395.1 uncultured Lentimicrobiaceae bacterium
GCTTTACGTTTGCGATTCAGGCAGGTGTCGCAAACCCCGCAATTAGTTGAATTGGTTTCGCCAAAATAAGAAACCAGCATACGGCTGCGGCATTCCGAATCGGAGCTTACATAGTGAACCAGCTTATCGAACATGGCAAAAGCTTCTGCTTTACGCTGGCTGTAAAAGGTTTTCGAGAGCATTATATCTTCGGGATTCAACCGTTCGGTGGTAAAAATAAGCTGTGGCTGATTTTTATGTGGCACATACTCAATAATTCCGAGTTTCTGCATCCGTGCAAGCAACAGGCTCACTTTTGGAGAATCGATGCCCGACCGGCGGGCAATTTCATTTTCGCTGATACGTGTAAAATCCGTAAAAACCCCGCTATACGACCGAAGTATCACCCTGAGGATTTTATCGGCCTCTGCATTTTCGAGCTGGTAGCGATACAAGTCGTCTTTGCTGCAGGTAAATATAATGCGCGAGGGATCGTCCCAGGCATCATTCATTGAAATATAGCCATCGCGCTCCATTATTTTCAAAGCACTAAAAGCGATTACAGGTTTCAGTTTGTAGGCGCTGTTAAATTTCTCAAAGTCGAAATCAAATGAAACATCTTTTCCTGATCCTACCGGCAACTGAAGGAAATTACCCAGCGCCTGGTATACATGGCGAACCGTTTCCGGGTCGGGCCAGGCCATTTCGAGGTGGTGCCGGCTGTTAATAATATCGTGATCGTTAAAAAGCATGACGGCATATGATTTTTCGCCGTCGCGCCCTACCCTGCCGGCTTCCTGATAATATGCCTCAAGCGTATCGGGCAGATCCATGTGAACCACCAGGCGCACATCGGGTTTGTCGATACCCATGCCAAAAGCATTTGTCGCCACCACAATGCGTGTGGTTCCGTTCATCCAGCTATGCTGGCTTTTCAAACGGGTGGCCGGATCAAGTCCTGCATGATAGTAACCGGCAGAAATACCATGATGTGTAAGCAATTCGGCTATCTCTTTGGTGAGCCGGCGGTTGCGCACATAAATAATTCCCGATCCCTGCACCCCTGTGCAAATCCTCAGCAGTTTCTTCACTTTATCATCTTCGCGCGAAACGATATAAGCCAGGTTTTTACGCACGAAACTCTTGCTGAAAACGTTTCTTTTCCTGAATTCAAGCTTAAGCTGAATATCTTCGACAACACGCGGCACTGCTGTGGCTGTGAGTGCCAGTACCGGAGCATGCGGAAAAATATTCCGTACTTCGGCAATACGCAAATAAGGTGGCCTGAAATCGTAACCCCATTGCGAAATACAATGTGCCTCGTCAATAGCAATAAGTGTTACATGCAGGCCGCGTAGCATTTCCCTGAATTTCCGGGTTTCGAGTCGCTCCGGCGAAAGGTACAGGAACTTAGCCCGGCCATCGGCGCATTTCTCAAAAGCCATCTCTATCTCGCGCGGGTGCATGCCTGCATGCATTTCGACAGCAACCACACCGCGCCGCTTCAGGTTTTCGACCTGGTCGGTCATCAGCGCAATGAGCGGGGTAACCACCAGGCACAAACCATCAACGCACAATGCCGGAACCTGGAAACATATAGATTTACCTCCGCCGGTAGGCAACAGGGCCACCGTATCGTTACCCTGCAGCACAGCGTTTATAATATCTTCCTGCAAAGGCCGGAAAGTATCGAAGCCCCAGTAGCGTTTCAGTATTTCGTGAGGGGTTGATGGCATCAGGACTGTTTTAAAAAATCTGCTATAAAATGAGGGCTATACAGTAAAAGGCTATTGAAGAGTAATGTTTTTATCGAAGCTTGTATTTAACATCGGTATACTTCACCGGGGTTCAAAAATAATGTAAATAGCCAAAAATCGCGTTGAATGTTTATAAAATTTATCTTTGCCATATGAGAATATACCTTTTAGGATATATGGGAAGTGGTAAGAGTACCGTTGGCGAAAAACTGGCCAGGGCGCTGGGCGTTCCCTGGATTGATATGGATACAGAAATTGAATCAAAGTATAAAATTTCAATTGCCGGTTTTTTCAGTAAATACGGTGAAACTGCATTTCGTGAGGTTGAACATAAAATTCTGGCCGACATTGCTTTAATGTCCGAAGCTGTGATATCGACAGGGGGTGGCGCACCTTGCTTTCACAACAACATGGAACTGATGAATGCCAGCGGGATAACTATTTACCTGGAAATTTCGCCCGAAACTATCCTTGCTCGCATCGGGCCACATGCACACAAAAGGCCATTGTTCCAGCAAATGAATGGTGACG
>CAYNVK010000359.1:0-4351 GCA_964400395.1 uncultured Lentimicrobiaceae bacterium
CTTAAATTTGGCGTTAATACACAATTTTCATCATCGAACGAAACAGCTGCATGCCAGGACGTTGGTAGTGCCTGGACCCCCGGCCTTGCAATTTCACTGGCGCCTACCATTCCTTTATATGGTTTGGATGGAACCTATGGCGGACCTATAGGCGGAGGCTATTCCGACCGGAATAACCCTGTTTTAATGCAGGATAAAAACCAATGGGATAATTCGCACAACACCATGCTTTTTGGAAATGCATATGGCGAGTGGAAAATACTCAGCAACCTGACTTTCAGATCGAGTATTGGTATTGATTACAATGCGTTTAAGCAGAAGAACATAGAGCCTAAAATTTATAATGGATTTGTTACCCGTACCACAAACAGTTTAATTGAAAGCACTTCCGATTATTTAAGCATGGCTTTTACAAACACACTTAACTATAATCTCAAACTGGGTGAACATAACTTTGATATCCTTGCCGGTGCTGAGTCAGTTGAAACAAATGTAAAAAATGTATCAGCCACAGGTTATGATTTTGCAGTTGAAACTGAGGAATATTTTGTTCTGGGTGCAGCTTCGGGCCAAAGGACCAACACCGGATCGAATACCGGCAGCAGCCTCTTATCACAGTTCGGTAAAATTGGCTATAGCTACTCCGACCTGGTATTAGCTTCGGTAACTCTCCGCAGGGACGGTTCATCACGTTTCGGATCCGATACACGCTATGGTATTTTCCCTTCAGCTACCGTTGGTTTAAGGCTTAATAACTTTTCCTTTATGGACGATGTAAAGTCGTTATCGAATCTTAAAGTGAGAGCCGGTTATGGCGAGGTTGGAAATCAATCTATCGGCGACTTAGCCCAGTTTGGCCTGTATGAAGCCCGTTATGGCCCAACCATGGCTACTTATTATGGCGGTTTTTTCGAGCAATACTATAACATTGGTACAGCATACGATATCAGCGGTGTAAACACAGGCACACTCCCTTCAGGTTTTGTTTCGATACAGGCAGCAAATCCAAATTTGAAATGGGAATCGACCAGGGAAATTAACTTAGGTGTAGATTTCGGATTCTTAAAAAACAAGATAGTTGGTTCATTTGACTATTTTACCAGAACAACCGATAACATTCTGATCAAACCTCCGATTGCATCAGCCATAGGTGAAGGTCAACAAAAGTGGTTAAACGGAGCTACAAAGGAAAACCACGGATGGGAACTTTCGCTGGGATACCAGGACGAGACAAAAGGTGGTCTTACCTATTCAGTTTCAACAAACTTTGGCGCATCTAAAGATAAAATCACCAAGTTACCCGAGGAAGTTGTGGCAGGTTACAAAGGCCTTCCAGACAATACCATCTTAGGTCATTCGCAGTATGAAGAATTCGGATATGTGGCTGACGGTATTTTCCAGGATGCAGATGAAGTTGCTGCATGGCCAACCCAGATTGGAGCAGCCCCGGGCCGTATCAAATACAAAGACCTTAACGGTGACAAAGTAGTGAATTCGTTAGACCAGGATTGGATCGGAACTTACCTGCCGAAACTGGAGTATGGTTTAAGGGTTAACTTAGGATACAAGAGCTTTGACTTTTCGGTGTTTGGCTCAGGCGTAGCAGGTCGTAAAGGTGTGGATGCTTATATTTATTACAACAATTTTGTTGAGAGCAGGGAAAATGCAGCCCCGGGAACAATGGATGCTTGGACATCTTCAAATAAAAGTTCCGATATTCCGGCTGCAACTATAGTTGACAATAATAACGAAAAAAGAATGTCGACCTACTTGCTGCGAAATAATTCATATTTCAAACTACGAAGCCTGCAAATTGGATACAACCTGCCGTTGGATCTTGTAAAAAAAGCAGGAATGAGCCAGCTCAGGGTTTATTTCCAGGGCGAAAACATGTTCTGGATCACGCCTAAAGGCTATATCGGTTCCGATCCTGAAAGAACCAGCATCGACCGCATTCCAGTGCCTACAAGCTATTCATTCGGTTTAAGTGCCAGCTTTTAATCCAATCTCCAACTAACTTAAAAACAAAAAATCATGAAATATATTTCAAAAATTCTGGTCTTTCTTCTGGCGGGGGTATTGATTACCTCATGCGGTAAAGATTTCCTAAACTACCAGCCACAAGGCGTGGTTACCCAGGAAGAGGTATCAACCTCAGGCAATGTTGACAAACTGGTAATTGCTGCTTATGCAGGAATAACCAACGATGAAATGATCGGACCCATGACCAGTATGTGGGTGTACGGCAGTGTGCGCTCTGACGACTCATATAAAGGCGGCGGCGGAGTTGACGATGTGGGTGATGTTAACAAATACGAGCAATATTACCTTACCACTCCCGATCAGGGCGGAAGCGACTGGATGGCTCCCCGTACCTGGACAAATTATTACAAAGCCATTTCCCGTATAAATTTAGCTTTAGCTGCCGCTAATGGCCTTGATGTTGCGCAATACCCGACTAAAGCTGCAACCCAGGCTGAGCTTCGTTTCCTCAGAGGTCACTGCTATTTTATGATGAAAAGGTTATTCAATAAAGTACCTTTTATTGATGAAACAATGAATGAGGAAACCATTCTGAAAACTTCCAACGACCTGTCGAACGATGCGCTTTGGAACAAAATAGCTGAAGATTTTCAGTTTGCTTTGACCAATTTACCCGAAACTCAGTCGCAGGTGGGCAGGGCTAACAAGTATGCCGCTGCTGCTTATCTGGCTAAAACCAGGCTATACCAGGCATACGAGCAGGATGAAAATCACAATGTCACCACTATCAATCCTACACGTTTACAGGAAGTTGTCGACTTAACCGGCCAGGTTCTGGGGCATTATAGCCTTCAACCAGATTATGGCCAAAACTTCCTCGATGGTTTTGATAATGGCGTTGAATCCATTTTTGCTGCACAGTTTTCGTTGAATGATGGAACAGAGGCCGGCAGGGCAAGTTATGTTACCGGGTTAAATTCGCCTACTGGTACACCGGCTTACGGATGCTGCGATTTCCACAAAGCCAGTCAGAATATGGTTAATGCATTTAAAACAGACGCAAACGGCTTGCCCATGTTCGATAACTTCAACGATGTGGATATGGTTGAACCGGCCGATTTTCAAGCCAATGGTATCGATCCGAGGTTGGATCATACGGTTGGAGTACCGGGTCACCCTTTCAAATACCGCTCGGATCTGATTAACGGGAATTCCATGATATACCAGGAAAGCTGGGCCAGGGTACCTGGAGTGTATGGATTCTTCAGCAATATGAAAGAACAGCAGGCACCCGATTGCGCTTGTTATTTCAAAAAAGGACCCTTTATGGGAACTTCCAAAAACATCGATTTCATCCGTTACAGTGATGTTTTGCTGATGCGTGCCGAAGCTTTAATTCAGTTGAACAGGCAGGCAGAAGCGCTTCCGCTGATTAACCAGATCCGCGCCAGGGCTAAAGCAAGTACAACCATGACAAAACTTGCTGATGGCTCTAATCCTTCCAATTACCGCATCGACGAATACAAGGACGGTGTAAATATCAACTGGACAAAAGAGAATGCATGGAAAGCGCTCATGTTCGAACGCAGACTTGAATTCGGTATGGAAGGCGACCGTTTCTTCGACCTGGTACGTTGGGGTATAGCTGCCGAAACACTGAACGCATATCTTGCCGTTGAAAAATCAAAAAGGGATTTCCTTTCGTATGCCCACTTCACCAAAGGCCGCGATGAATACTATCCGATTCCACAACGCGAAATAACTTTTACCAAAGGCTTGTATCACCAAAATCCGGGATACTAAACTTTACCCGCATTGGCAATCAAACAATCAGGCAATTTTTTGCGCCTGATTGTTTGATTACCTTTGAAATAAAAAAATACCCCCAAAAAGCGCTTCACTATGAGAATGTCACTTCTAAGCATAATCTTCTGCCCACTGCTTTCTTATACTGCTTCAGCACAAACACCTGCGCAAACCATTCCTGCGTTTACATTTTACAAACTCGACAAAACTCCCTTCACCAATAAAAATCTCACCACAGGCAAGGAGGTACTTTTCATCTTTTTTGATGTTACCTGTGATCATTGCCAGCATACCATCAGTACGTTAAGCAAACGGATCAGCGAATGTTCGAAAATCTCCATATACCTGATTTCACTCGAAGACAAAACCGCGATAACTAATTTCTTTAATCAATATGGCAAAAACCTGCCGACTCAAAAAAATGTAACCATCCTGAAGGACTCGAAAAATCAATTTATCACACAGTTCGGGCCCCGTAAATATCCTTCTGTTTTCCTGTATTCCGCTCAGAAAAAACTGCGCTTATACGATGATGAAGATCAGTATCTCGAGAAATTCTTTA
>CAYNVK010000360.1:0-4350 GCA_964400395.1 uncultured Lentimicrobiaceae bacterium
TCTTTTGATTCATATTGCGCGATGCCTGTGGTATTCAGTACCGTGATTGAACCTTTCATCCCCAGCGAAGCATGTGATGAACATACATAATAATGAGTGCCAACCGTGAGCTTATCGACAGTAACCGTACCACCGCCGAATGCAACCGAAAAACCACCCGCCAAAGGGGTGTTACCTCCGGCGTCGAAGGTTACTTTGCTCACTTCAACGGCGTCATGACTGGCCCCAAGCTGGAAATTTACATCATCGCCCAGGTTAATGGTAACAGCTGCCGGACTAAAAGTAAAACCGGCGTTAGTAATGTTCACCGTTGCGCTGAAAGCAGCAACAGCACAATAAATCATTCCAAACAATAGTATAACTTTTTTCATGGTATCCTTAGTTTTTAAATGATCCTACTGAAATAGCTTTTTGGTTGTGCTCCGTCTTAGTGTGGGTTCCGGGCTCCACTTCATCAAAACATTAAATCTTTAAGAAATGTAAAAACCCGGAGAATTAAAGTTCAAAACCCAAATCTTAATTACGGAACAGAAAACAAACAAGCAGTCAGAAGGTTTTGTTCGGAATATCATTCAGTTAACTCATTATTTTTGGGCCTCCATAAGTTCAGTTTTGAACAGGCAAGCCTTTGCAGGCAGGTTCATTAAAACATAGAATAAAAACCTGCAAATCCCGATTCATTTTATACTTTTGACATCTCATTCAAATACTTCTACCAATGAAAAAAACATTACTACCCCTCCTTCTCCTTTTGTTATCATTACAGTCTTTCGCCGGCTTCGATGACCTCTTTTTAAACAAAACGCTTCGCATCGATTTTTACCATACCGGTAACAGCAAGCAGGAAATGTTTTCGATTGACCAGCTTAAGTCGGAGCCTTACTGGGGAGGTTCGCATACCACGCTGCTCGATACGCTCAACTACGGCGTTTATTATTTTAAGGCTTTTGATACCCGCACGGGGAAACTGATTTACGGCCACGGTTATTGTTCGTTGTTCGATGAATGGCAGTATACGGATGAGGCTAAAAAAACCACGCGAACTTTTTCCGAAACCGTGGTAATGCCTTTCCCGAAAAACGATGTACGTGTTGAGTTTTATACCCGTAACCTGCTTGGGGTTTATGAGAAAAAGTTTGAGTACACGGTTGAAGTAAACAGTTACTTTATTTCGGACGAACGGCAAATGGTATACCCTGTGTACGATGCCCTGGTTTCGGGCGATCCGGCAAAAAAAATTGATATCGTTATTCTTCCCGAAGGATATACCGCCAAAGAGATGGATCGTTTTAAAGTAGATTGCGACAAATTTGCAGCAGGCCTGTTTGCTTTTGAACCCTACAGCAAAAACCGCGATAAATTTAATATCCGTGCAGTGATGGCTCCTTCGGCCGAAAGTGGTACCGATATTCCTGGCGATAAAGTGTACAGGAATACGATACTCAACAGCACATTCTATACTTTCGATTCGGAAAGATACCTGATGACCACCGATAACAAGAGTGTGCGCAACCTTGCTGCCAACGCACCCTACGACCAGATTTATATCCTGGTAAACACAACCAAATACGGAGGAGGTGCCATTTACAACTTTTACAATACTTCGGTAAACAGCAATGCCTCATCAGCTAAAATATTTGTACACGAATTCGGGCATGGGTTTGCAGCTTTGGGCGATGAATACGATGACGGATCTACATCCTTTAATGATATGTATCCGCTAAACCTCGAACCCTGGGAACCCAATATTACCACCCTCGCGAAGTTCGAAACCAAATGGAAAGGCATGTTGCCTGCATCGACACCTATACCCACGCCAGCCGAAAAAAGCCAGGCTTACCCGCTGGGAGTTTATGAAGGTGCGGGGTATGTTTCCAAAGGCATTTACAGGCCGGCACCCGATTGCCTGATGCGCACTTTCAGGGGCGACAAATTCTGCCCGGTTTGTTCGGCTGCCATTCAAAAAATGATTGACTTTTATACCCGGTAATACCAAATCACAATTAAGAGTAACTGTTTTATTTACAGATTTTAAGGAACAGAACACACAAAAGGCAGCGGCAGGAAATGCTGCTGCCTTTTGCTTTAGACCCACATCGGCAAATTTTAAATTTTGCATACAATAAATTTTGAGAAAACTATTCAGTATAATTCGGAAATGAATGGGAAATAACTAATTTTGCAGCCCTAAAAAGCCGGGTTTTATATAATTTTTGGCGTTATAATCACAATCATAAAAATCAAAAGGAGGGCATATGGCCATAACAAAATTAGAACAGATGTTTGATTTGCTGAAAAGCAAACCTAAAAAGCGTATTTCAGTAGCTTTCGCAAACGACGCACACACTATTGAAGCTGTATATGCAGCTGTTGAAAAAGGAATTGTTGACGCCACGCTCACCGGCGACGAAGCATTTATTAAAAAAATATGTGCTGAGCACAACATGGATGCCAGTAAATTGGAGATTCTGCATGAGCCTTCCGAATTAAAAGCCGCTTCACTGGCCGTACAGCTCATCAACGAAAAAAAGGCTGATCTGCTGATGAAAGGTTCGCTGAGTACCGATAAATACATGCGTGCCATACTCAACAAGGCAACCGGAATCACCAACGAAGGCGCTGTGTTGTCGCATGTTTCCATCATGGAATTCCCATCGTATCATAAACTGCTTACCATTGCTGATGTTGCCATTATCCCGGCACCGGAACTCAAACAAAAAATAAAAATGATCGATTACCTGGTGAGCGTTTCAAAAGCCATTGGCGTTGAAAAGCCGAAGGTTGCCGTTATTGCTGCCACCGAACAGATGCTGGCCGGAATGCCTGCATGTGTTGACGGCGCTTTACTTGCCAAAATGAGCGATCGCGGACAAATACAGGGTTGTATTGTGGATGGGCCACTATCCATTGACGCTGCCCTTGACGAGGAATCCGTTCAGATTAAAAAAATTACAGGCCCGGTGGCCGGCAATGCAGATTGTTTGCTTTTCCCGAACATTGAGGCTGGAAATGTATTTTTTAAAACCGGTACCAAATTAGCCGGCGCCGAACTTGCCGCTTATGTTGCCGGTGCCCGCGTTCCCTGCGTACTTACCTCGCGCGGCGACAGCGCACTTACCAAAACATACTCAATTGCATTAGCCGCTTTAATGGCTAAATAGTTAATTTAACAAATGAAGTTCCTTGTTAAGTCAGCTTTGGGGTTCAGTTAACCAAACAAGTTCCGAAGCTGACTTTTACACTTTATCAACCAAATCGAGTTAACTTACAGTCAACACATGGAAGATTTCCGTATACTGGCCATAAACCCGGGTTCAACTTCAACCAAAATAGCGGTGTATCAAAATATGAACCCGGTATTTGTGAAGAACATTACGCATCCCAATGAAGAACTCGCCCAGTTTGAACATGTGGCCGATCAATTCCATTTCCGCAAGGAAATCATTTACAAGGAACTGGAAGAAGCGGATATCGAAATCAACAAAATTCAGGCTGTTGTAGGCCGGGGCGGAATGCTGAAGCCCATTGCTTCGGGCGTATACCAGGTAAATGATGCCATGAAATCCGATTTATACGATCATCCTATAAAGGAACATGCCAGCAACCTGGGCGGACTTATTGCCGATGATATTGCCCGTGCGCTGCCTGATGCAAAAGCTTATATAGCCGACCCGGTAGTGGTTGACGAACTTGATGAAATTGCCCGCGTATCGGGGCACCCGCTTTTTAAAAGGATTTCCATTTTCCATGCCCTGAACCAGAAGTCCATCGCCCGCCAGCATGCCAAAAGCATCATGAAACATTACGAGGATCTTAACCTTATCATTGTTCATATGGGTGGGGGTATCACCATAGGTGCACATCAAAAAGGTAAAGTAATTGATGTAAACCAGGGCCTCGACGGAGAAGGACCTTTCTCGCCCGAACGAAGCGGCACCTTGCCTTCAGGCGACCTGGTGCGGTTTTGTTTCAGCGGCAAATATTCCGAAAAAGAAGTGCTGAAAATGGTGGTTGGCAATGGCGGTATTGTTGCTTACCTGGGCACCAACAGTGCTTACGAAGCCGAACAACGCGCCCAAAATGGCGATGAGCAGGCGAAATTTATACTCGAAGCGCTTGCTTACCAGGTTGCCAAAAGTATTGGCTCTATGGTTCCGGTGCTGAAAGGCGAAGTGGATGCAATTTTACTCACCGGCGGCGTAGCCCACAGCAAATGGATCACCAACCTCATTATTGAACGGGTTTACCGTTTTGCTCCCGTTTATATTTATCCCGGCGAGGACGAAATGCGTGCCCTTGCCCTCAACGGGCTCATGGTGCTCAAAGGCGAAATTGAACCAAAGGTGTATG
>CAYNVK010000361.1:0-4343 GCA_964400395.1 uncultured Lentimicrobiaceae bacterium
CTCAATCTGCCCGCCTACCTCGGCGCCTTCGATGGCAAAGGTTTTAAAGTTGCCATTATTTTCGAGGTTTTCGACCTCTTTGATGCTTTCATTTTTCAGGTTTGTTATTTTTCCGCTTGGGGATATAAAGCGGGCTTCAATCCTGAGGATATCAATTACATCCTTAACCGGAATATAGATTTTATTCTGTTCATTTACTGCCTGGTGCGATTCGACTTTAATTTTTTTATGAAACACGTATATCTCTTCGAAAATATCTTTCTCGTTCAGGTAAACTTCGGTTATGCGTCGTTCGAGTAATACCACCGTTCCATCAACACTTTTAATAGTATCTGCCTGGTTTTGTGCCGGCATGGTGTTCCAGTTGTAGTTTTCGAATTCTTTCTGGGCGCTGAGAAGCATTGGAATAAATACAAGTGCGATAAACAGAAGCTGTTTCATAATTGGCTAATTTATAGTTATAGGCAATGATTTACTTTTTAGTCAGTACAATTGATTTTTTATAGGCTTTGTTTAGTTTGGCCAACATATTGGCAAAAGGCAAAATTTGTTCGCCTTCAACAAGCAGGCCATTGTTGGTAATTTCGCTGCAAAGAATAATTGTGTTTTCCTGTTGCATGTATTGCTGGCTGAAACTGAAATCCTGGTTCTTAAATGAGCTGTTTTCGGGCAGGCTGCCGGCAACGGTATTAACGGGGATTTCGAGGATACTTACATACCGGTGTATGCCGGGCTCATCAAACTCCATGGGTAACCAGCGGTCAGCTTTAACCTGTACATCCCCTAAAAACCGCTCTACATTCATATTCAGATAAACCGAGTTTCCGTTGGTAGTGATATAATCCGGTAATTCAAAATTATAGGCTACGCTTAACGGCTGATCTAAATTTTTCAAATCGGAGGGGTGAACAGAAGTATAATTACATTTATTGCTTGCTTTTGGAAGGTGTTTATACAATATATTTTTATACTGGCTTGAATCAGTTCCCTCGAACAAGGCCAACAGTAATGGTTTACTTTCGCCGGTAAAAAAAGCGGTTCCTTTGCCTTTAAGCATCCCGTTTTCAACCTTTATCCAAACGGTATCAGAAGTAATATTTTGGTCGGGTGCAGCAACCGGGATATTGTAAAGCATAAAATCGCCGGCACCTTTTTCAATAATACATTGCTTCCCCTGTATAGATGAAGGAACCTGGCCGAGGGCATGGAACAGTGTTGTTCCGTCGAGTAAAACAGGTTTGTTGTTTTCGTCCCACCACACGGCAATCATATGATTTGAGTTGTTTATTGATGGGAAAACCGAGTATTTATAAGGCAGATCGCGTGTACCCAACCATGCCAGGCCCGACTTTAAACCAACAGCGCGGATCATAACCGTGAGCAGGCTTGATTTATCCTTACAGTCGCCGTACCGGCGTTGCAGAACCAGCGAGGCTTCGCGCGGAACATGCCCGTTGTCGCCATCCTCAATGGCAACATATTTTATATTTTGCTGGACCCACCTGTAAATCCGGGCAACTTTGTCGCGATCAGTGGCTGAGCCGGCACAAACTGAATCGGCAAGGAGTTTTATTTCGGGCGAAATTGTTGAATTTATCCGGCTTATGTTCGAATAATCCCAATCGTAAAGGTCCTTTAGCGAATTTACTACACGGGTATATTTCCCGTTGTAGGTGTACCCTGCAATATTGATTATTATGTGCGGAATATAATACCTGTATGATGGTGCAAGGTCATCGCTGATATAGCTTTTAGGATTGTTTCCACTCCATTGGTAAATAATGTTCCGCCCCTTTTTTGTTTGTGTAAATTTTACACAGGTGGTATCGTAACCAAACATATGGTACGAAATATCAACAGCCTCAGGCAGGGTGAGCGTTAATTGCACATGATCAACAGGAGTGTGGTTTCCGAAATAAAATACTATCGGGAAATATGGATCGGTGTTATATGTTGTGGACGTGGTTACCAGCCGTGTGCCCTTTGCTACAGATGGAAAGTGAAAAATATAGGCATACAGATCATCATAAAAAACACCTTCCCCTAACTCGATTGATTTAGTGAAACCGGTCACCGATTGTTTTTTGTAAGAACCCTGGTTGGGTACTAAACTATATGCCTCAATCGATTTCACCTCGAATTTTGAACTAAAATATTCTCTTGATTCCGAGAGGTTGGTTGCGTTTTCAGTCAGTACAAACAACGAATTATAATCGGTAAAAGTTATCTGCGGCTGGCCGTTTTTACCAAATTGAAAAGTAACATCACGGCTGTCAGTTTCAGTAATATAAAAACTACCCGGGTATTTTGCCCGAAATCGTTCAAGATCTGCCTCAGGTTGGGCCGCTGAGGGCATGGCCAGGCAGAATATGAAAAAACTGAAAATAACGAGTTGCTGCAATGCCGGCTTATTTAAAGTCATAGATTTCGTTATTGCTGAAGTACGCTGTATTAACCTGTTTCCCGGCCTGGTTGTATATTTTCCACTCACCCATTGACTGTCCGGCAAGAAACTGGCCCGACTCATGTTTCTGGCCGTTTTCGTAGTAGCGCTCATAAACGCCTTGTCTTTCATCATTATGGTAACTGATGAATTCTTTTAACTTACCGTTTGCATAATAATACTTATACGGGCCCTCCAGGTCACCTTTTACAAAGTTTTTTTCCTGCATTATTTTCCCATTGGGGTAATAGGTAATAAATGGTCCATGGTATAAACCCTCTTTCATGCTGATGCGGGCTGATACTTTACCATTGGGATAGTAGCATAAAACCTGGCTGGTTTGAAGTGTAACTGGCTTTTCGGGCACCAATTTACCGGTAGCGTTTTTGTATGAAAAAGATTTGAGTACATTCTCGAAATAGGTAAACTGATACATTAACGAACTGTCGGGGGCATAATATTCAGCAATGCCATGCCGCTGATCATTGGTAAAGGGTACTTTGCTGGCTATTGCGCCATTATTATGATAATCGTAATAATAACCTTCCGATTTATCAGATTCGTAGGAATTGGTATACAATAATTTCCCGTCCTGGTATCCTTTCATCAGTCCATTAACTTTATCCATTGTATATGGCATTTCGAGGCTCAGGTTGCCATTATAATCCCAGTTTTTCCCAACACCATTTGCCAGTCCATAAACATAGGGCTTGGTGCTCAGGAGTTTTCCATTGGGCAGGTAACATTCAACCAATCCGTTTGGTTTGTGGTCGACAATGAATTTTTTTAATCGCATTTTACCCGAAGCATATGGCAGGGTGAACTGAACACTGTCATATTCATAATTCAGGTCTTGTAAGGTTTTTCCTGATTCGTTGTAAATCAGTCCGCGAATCGATTCCCCTTGTTCGTTATAAAATTCTTCTGAATCAAGTTTCCCGTCGGGGGTGTATGAAAATTTCCGGCCGGCCACAAGGTCATCAGCATAAAAATATTTTATCATTACCGTATCGTTGCTGTAATAAGTAATCCATGGGCCGTCCTGGTTATCGTTCAGGAAACCACCGCTGGTTTTTAGTTTCCCCGACGAAAAATATTCCCTGTATGGCCCATTTATTTTATTGCTGTCGCAGTAATACTCTTCTTTAAGCAAGCCATTCTCATGGTATTTTCTCTGCAGCCCGGTTTGCTCTCCCAGGTTATACTTCAGTTCCTGGGCAATATTGCCAAGCGGATAGTAAATGTTCCATTTCCCATGCCGTTTGTTCTCTTTTAACAGGCCTTCCATTTCCAGAATCCCGTCAGGATAGTAAGTCCTGTAAGCCATTTCTCCGTTTGCATCATTGGCTGTATAAATATTTTTACCGTTCTGATCGAAAACCTCAAGTTTTACCGGCATATCATTTTTAAAAGCCAACTTGCTGCGCAAGGCTCCGTTTTCGAAATAGGAAACCTGTTCACCGTTCAGCAGTTCGTCAACATACAGTGAATCTACCCGTTCAATTTTACCATTTCTATAATATACGGTTTTTTTGCCGGTGAGTTTTCCTTTGGCGTCATAGGCACCTTCTGTATGCTTCGACCCGTTTTCGTAGTAAGTAGCCCATTTCCCGGTTTCGATGCCCGCGGTAAAATTGCCTTCCGATTCGGATTTTGAATTTGAATACCAGGTATGATATGGTCCATCAATAAGGCTGTCGTGAAAATTATACTCTGATTTCATGGCTCCGTTCAGCCATTTTTCTAAAATCTTTCCTTCTATTTTATTGGCTACATAATCGGCTTCGCGTATATACCCACTGTTATAGTAGTAATTGATTTTTTTACCTTGCAAATTACCATCCTTGTAGCTGATGCGTGACAAGATCCTTCCGGAAGGATCTTGTCACGCATCAGCTAC
>CAYNVK010000362.1:0-4329 GCA_964400395.1 uncultured Lentimicrobiaceae bacterium
GGATGGGCTCTGAATAGTTTTTTTGATACTTACACTTCCTTTTTTAGGTTGGAGTTCTTATTGGGGCGTTGCCGGTGGCTTTGGCTTCTTCGACTTCCGTTGCCAGATATCTTTCAGGGAGGGATAATTTTTACGATAAATAAAACCAACTCCCGATTTGGTAACCTGTCCTTCCAGGATGTCCTGATAATCCTGGTGCCTGTATAGTTTCAGATATTTAATACCCATGGTATCCAGCGAATACTCGAAAGTAAAATTCTCGATGATACTGTTTACCTGCTGTCCTTCCGGGTTATCGTCGTTAAGCCTGCCCGATACTTTTACTGATGCTTTATCTTTCAATAATTTCCGTTCCATTTCGTAGGTAAAACTGGTTTTGTCCTGGGCACCGGTGGCTGTACTCTGGGTGTAGGTGTCGATACCAAATGAGAGATCCACGTTTTTAATGCTTGTTTTGGTCATGGCGTTCAGCTGCGATTCCCAGAAACTATCCATTTGAGTTGCAAGGTAATTTGAGGAGCTTTCGATGCCCGGAAGTTGTATGCTTTCGAAAAGTAACAGGTTAACGGCTTGTTTCATCATCTCGTCGTCCGAAAGAGAGTTCAGCACAGAACTGATGTATTGATCGGGGCTGTTCACATCGAACTGTATTTTGAGTTGCGAAAGCCTGTTGGTCAGTTTCATGGAAACGAAAAAATCAACATTCCGGTTTTTATTATCTACCGGGTTCAGGTAGGCGCCTTTCACCCTGGTTTTGGCTTCGAGGTTCAGCGTTGGGTCGTTTATGTTCCCGTTCCATTGCAGGTTACTGCCCGGTGTAATGATAAAGTCTTTTTTGGGCCAACCGGTAATTTTGAGCTCGGAAGTTCCGCTTTGTATCTCATATTGCCCGGTTAAGCTTATGGTATTGTTGGATTGTATACTGTAATCGAGCAGCCCGCCTCCCGAAATATGAACCCCGATATTGTACATGCCTGCCACCTCAACGTTAAAAATACTTTTGGGATTTATTTCGATGGTAGTTTGTAATGATGGCATTTGCGATATTCGTACCTGGTCTTTTTTATCGGCGATAAGCTGCAGCCGGTTCCCGTCAAGCCTGGCAAAAGTGATGGCTTTTTCTGTTTCCTTAACACTCAGATCCTGTACTTGCCTGTAGGTTAAATTTGTTCCGCTTTCGAGCGTAATACGGCCCTTGATGGACGGACTTTTAACAGCCCCTGTTATATCCACGCCCGAATTCACAACGATAGACCCGAAAAATGAAGGATCGTCCTTCACCGTGGTGTTCATTACCTGGAGCTTGTCGAGGGATGCATGTATGTTTACTGAAATATTTTCGGGATCCTGAAAATTAATGTCTCCATCAACAAATGATTGCTTTTGCAAGGAATCGAGCACCCTGAAATTTTTGAAAAACAGCTGGTTTTGTTTTATCATGAGTGTGTCATCAGGAATATAAAACCTCGATCGCAGCGGTACTACACTCAATGCGGCTTCTTTAATGCTTATTTCGCCATCAATTTCCGACTTGCTGTTTTCGATTCCAAGTGTAATAATACCGCTTACGGTTCCCTGCATGCGGTTGGCATATTCGGCCAAAAATGGTTCCATCAGCCTGATCTGTATATTGTCAAAGGTTGATTTTAGTTCTTTTGATGTTTTTCCCGGGCTTGTCCCAAAGGTTGTTTTTATGGTTGAGGAATCATTCAGCCTCACCACAAAGTCAGTTTGCAGAATTCCGGAGGTATCAGCCTGTAATTTACCATCGGCGTTGAATTTTTCAATCAGCAGGTTGTTCCATTTCAGGTTGGCGATGTTTACATCCAGATCGAGGTTTTTCAGGTTATTGTCGCTGTACACCACTTTGGCATTCAGCAGGCCATCGGGCATATCTTTAATAAGGCTGCTCGACGCCAGCATATTGAGCTGCACATTTTGAATATCCAGTTTCAACTGATCAGTTTTGCGTCCAGTAAGGTTGATAGCCATGCTGTCGTGCTTCAGGTGGAGGTTGGCATACAGGTCGCCAACGGATGGCTTCCAGCGCAAAAATTCGGGCGGATTGATGGCCCAGGTCTTTGCATTCAGTGTCCAGTCCGGCTGGGTCGATTGTACGATAATTTGGTCGTTTTGTTTGAGCATCTGCACCCCTGCATTGTATATCGGGGCACCTGCCTGGTTCGAAACATGCAGGTTGCCCAGCACATTACCTGCCCTGTAATTTAAGTCGAGCGACGATTTGCCGAGCACAACTTTCCCCATCTGTATACTGTCTATCGCTGCAATGCCATCAAGTTTATCCGTGCCGGATTTCAGGCTGGTCCCGATGCCAAAAGCATTAAACTGCCTGTACAACATCCTGTCGACCGATAAGCGGGCTTGTGCCAAACTGTCCGAACTTTTTTTATCCATCAGCAAATCAAATTTCCCGAAATTGAAAACCGTATCCGGAACAAAAAGCGTGAAAATAGAGTCGTATCGGGCGCCGGCCTCCAGGCTGAACGCGGGAAACCCCGAAAGCGCCTGCATATTGATGGTTTGGGCAGAGTCGAGACTGAAGATATCTTCGAACCGGATGTTACTGATGGCTTCTTTCAGTTTGCTGAACGAAGACTGGCTTTCGAAACCGGCATGCATAAAATCGGTATTCAGCCTGGTTTCAAAATGATTATCAGCCATCTGCAGTTTCAGGGTGGTGCTATCGAGCCCTGACTTCATGCTGCCGTTCCGGATCAGCAACTTGTAAAGGCTCACTTCCGACTGCAGCGAATCTTCTGATTTAAATACATCAGCATTTATATTTCCTTGTGCTGCCAGGGGCAAGGGCAGGAGTTTCATCAACCCTGCATCCACATCGAAATTACCGGCTATCTGCCCGTTGTAAGTGCTGCCTTGCCAGGCAAATGTACCGTTGAGCATGCATTTTAAAGCTGTGTCGAGGGCCGAAACAGTAAAGCGGCATTGCCTGTCGGCTACCGAAATCTCCGATCCGATATTATGGGTAGTTACGTTCCTGTATGTTACCGAATCGATAAATAACGTGCCTTCGGCCAATGGATTTGTTAGGGTGCTCCAGTTTCCCTCTAAAATCACCCGCCCGGTAACAGGCCCTATATCCGCGTTTTGGGTAATCTCGCCGAGCCTCACCTGGCTGAACACGGCTTCGGCTTGTCCTGTTTTTTGTTTCAGATTTGCATCACCCGCAAGGTTAATTTTCCCGGTTGTACTCACTACCGCAAGGTTAAACGCGGGGTGGGCAAGGGTATTTTTTACATTTCCTGAAAACGTACATGCCGAAAACTCGGGCAATTGCAGGCCCGGCGAAAACAGGGTGATTAATTCGCCAAGCTGTTGCCGGCTTACCGGGTTGGTTTCAAAATCCAGGTCCATTCCGGTCTCAGGCAGATTCATCGGCCGGGTAATGTTTCCCGACAGCTGAAGTTCAATACCCGACGGGGAATTTAGCGTACATGTTTTGATGCTTATTTTTTCCGGCGACCCTGTTACTTCGGCGTTCAGCCTGATATCATCGTTGCGGGCGAACCATTTGTTCTTTTCGGGATTCAGCATTGCGCGGAGGTCAACGGTAATATGCCCGTTTTGCAGCGAGTCGAGTTCACAACTTACGGTTCCCGATTTCAGGTTCGCCTGGCTGCCAAAGCTGCACAAAAGGTTGCTGATGCTGAAACCTGAGCCTTTCGGGCTTAATTTTAAATGTTCAATGGTTGTGGTGAGTCCCTGTACCGGGAACCATTGTTGTAAAGGATCAGTGTTTTTAGTATTGATATCTGTAAGTAAAAATTTCCCGTTTTTAATATCGGCAGCATCACAGGCAATGGACCAGGGGAAAACTGGTAAACCCTGAATTTTTTCGTTGTTTTCAGTTGCTGATGCTTGAGATTGCCCTGCAGTTATCAACTCAACCGAAGGCTCAAGCAGTTTCAGGAATGGCACTATGATTGTTTGCGTACTGAGGTCGACCTTGCTGACTGAAAAATTGCCACTCAGCAAGGTAAACTTCATGGTTTGCCTGCTGTCAGGCTGATCCAGGGTTTGGAATATATCGGTTAGCAGGAGGCTACGGGCCGAAAACTTCCAGGGCGAAGGCGATGATGCTGTTTCAGCCGTGGTGTCTTTAACAGCCTCAGAAATCGTTACAGAACCCTTCACTTTTTCAAGCTTCAGGCTTGCCAGGTCAATTTTATTCCGCTTGAGCGAAAAGGTGTCGGTAACGATTTCAGCTTTATATAATGCTTCCTGTATCCCAATACCATGTCGCGGGTCGATGAACCGGAACCTGATATCGCGGAGTGATACCTGTTGGAG
>CAYNVK010000363.1:0-4317 GCA_964400395.1 uncultured Lentimicrobiaceae bacterium
CGAATCGCTTGCAAGCCAGGCTTCGTTAAGTAATTTCCTGTCGTTGGCCGAAAGTTGCGCTTCACCCGAAACTTCCTTATAAGCAATAGTAAAAGTATGTGTAGTCATGTGATGGTAAAATTGGGTATAAATGTAATTTAAAAAATGTGTGGTTTTACACGAATCGGTCCTAAAATGATCTCTTAATCAGTTCGGGGTGCCGACAAATTTTCAGTAAATTATTTTCGTATGTGTTAAGATGCTTGAAATCAATCGTATAATAGCTCATTGGTTTCGGTTTGATCTCTCCCCAAAAGCATCATTGCCGTGAAAATGGCATAAAAAGTTACACCTTCCTGGCTTTCGATGGTATCTTCTGTAAACATGGAGATCAGCATAATGAGCCAGAAAATCACGTAAAAGTAATTGTTAAAATTCCTGGTTATAATCCCCGGGTATATCATCACTATCATGAACCAAATCAGCCCGAATATGCCAAGGGCAATCGTAATGGAGAAGTACTGATTATGCGACCTGAGCCTGAATTGCGGCGCCAGGTTACTGTTCATTTTGTTGTATTGTTCCTCGAAAGCCTGTGGCACGTCGCCGGTACCTACCCCAAAAACCGGGTGCTGCCTGATGAGCAGCAGCGAGGTACGCCAATACTCGAACCGCTGAATCATTGAACCCGCATTTGGATCGTGATTACGGATATAATGCTGGTAGCCGCCTATAAAATCTTCAATCTGCGACTGTATTCCCGGTATTTTCTTATAGTCAAACCTGTTTATTCCGTTTTCGATGTTACGGATATCTTCTTCCGACAAGCGGTCAACGCCTCCGGCATCTTTTCTGAACCCTTTCGATGCCAGGTAAGTAATGAGGGTGGCGCGAATCACCTGTTTGTTTTTGTCAAGCGCGTCAACAGGCTGCTTGCTACGTTGTGCCCATGCCTGGCGTAATTCTTTATCACAAATATACAGGCCGATCCACTCCCCGTTTTTTGATTTGAAATTGAGTGTATCGTGGTAGTATGAGTTTCCTGCCGGGGTATATTTATCAAGTTTCGCAAAATCGACCTCAGGCGTATGCAGGTAACGATATGATACCGAAAATACGTAAAGCAAGGGGAGCAGTACCGCGATAGTTATAGCCGAAAGTGCGGCTATTTTCAGGCCGGTTTTTTTGATCCTGAGCGTGTAAAAAATCAACATTATAAAGCCTGTTATCGCCAGGAGTAAAACACCGGTTGTATAATTCATATATACCATAAATACGGCCAGCCAGGTTGCTGATATAATTGCCGTAACACGCAAGGCTATGGATAATTTCTGATATTTAAACGCGAAAAATATCAATATAAATATTGCAAATACAGCGTTTAAGCTATACCTGATATGCGAAGTATGTACCTCAACATCTCTGGGATCGGCAACAGGTGTGTAAATGAATTGTATCAGCCTGTAAATGCTTCCAGCAACAACTGCGGCACAAAATAATACCAGTATCCGGTAAAATGTGTCAGTATTCAATCGTGGACCTGTAGCCAGGAATAATGGAAGTATCAGGATGGGGAGTTTGGTCCTGAAATCTTTGAGTGCGTACCCGAAATCGGTGGTATACAAAAGCCCTATAACATGAAGCAGTACCAGGGATGTTATTATCAATGCTGGTTTGTTCCTGAAAAACCGGGTCAGTTTTTGCGCAAAAGCTATGCTGATCTGAACTAAAGTTTCTGCCACTAAAGCCAGTAACCTTGCCGGATTAAGTAATCTTTGTAAGGAATATTTGTGCAGAAAGGCGGTATCAACACCATGCCAGAGCCAGAAAATGAGCGTAGTGAACTGGAAAACACTCATGGTAAACTTCGACAGGGGAAGTGAAGCAACCAGCAGTGCCAGGGACACATAGTACATGGTAGTGTACCGTGTGTTTATGCCGGCGTCGCCTGTAAAAAACTGCATGCTTCCTGGCTTAGTTCTGAGTTTTGACTGGTTTCGGCTGTTTCTCGGCTTTTGTAAGCGTGCCGTTGAGTATAGATGTGTATGTATTGGCATCGTTCAATACATTTACGGCGCTTTTAAGTTCGGGATCGCGGTCGAGGGTAATTTCAATGCGGCCTTTCTGGTAATAATAACGGCTTACAATTTCCTGTTCGAGGTAATCGCTGATTTCTTTTTTATTCTCGAATAAGTCCTTTTTCTTATGCTGGTTTATGGTGGCGAGCATTGCATCATATTGGGGTTTCATGTCGTCCCAGCAATTTTCGTAAACAGCGGCTTTCTTTACCGATTCGAGTTCTCTTTCGGCAGCACTCTTAAATTCGAATCCTTTTTTCTCGGTATAAGCCACAAAATCATTGTATTCGTCATCATTGATTTTGAAAGTGGCTGCCGGGGCAATGGTTGGATGTGTTGCCGCATACCGGGTAGCATAATCGAAAAGTATGTATTTGGTAATCAGGTTATACGAAATAGTACTTAATTTCGAAGTGTCGGTGGCAACATCGGGCGAAATTCCTTTACCATCGTACACCGTACGTCCGTGGATGGTTTTATAGGCGGTGATCAGCGAGTCGGGAATTGTGCTGTTTGCTCCGGCTGCATTTTTATGTGCGTAATCTATTTCCTGTATACAACGTCCGCTTGGGATGTAATATTTGGCTACCGTTATCTTTACCTGGGTATTATAACTTAACGGGAAAACATTTTGCACCAGCCCTTTGCCAAAAGTACGACGGCCTACAATTACCGCTCGGTCGAGGTCCTGTAATGCACCTGCAACAATTTCGGAAGCTGACGCGCTGTTACCGTTCACCAGCACGGTGAGTGGCAGGTCTACATCTACCGGTTCCATGGTGGTTTGATAGCTGCGGTTTTTATCTTTTTGTTTGCCTTTGGTGGAAACAACGAGTTCGTTTTTCTTCACGAAAAGATTTACAATATTAACGGCTTCGTTCAGCAGCCCGCCCCCATTATCGCGTAAATCAAGTACCAGCCCATTGAGGGTGTTTTTTGCTTTCAGGTCGAGCAACGCTTTCTTTACCTCGGCCGATGCGGTTTGTGTAAAAGAAGTAAGTTTGATGTAACCGGTTCCGCCTGCAAGCATGCCATAGTAGGGCACAGGGTCGATGGTGATTTTTTCGCGCACCACTTCAAATGTCAGGGGCTTTGGCTCGCCATCGCGCTCAACCACTAATTTGAAACTGGTTCCGGGTTGGCCTTTCAGTATGGTGCTCACATCTTCCACCGACTTGCCTGCGGCGCTTTTATCGTTTATTTTCAAAATTTTATCACCTGCCTTCAGACCCGATTTTTTAGCCGGCGAATTTTCGTAAGGCTCCGAAATAATTACATAGTCACCCTGTTTGTGAATCAGCGATCCTATGCCACCATATTCGCCGGTGGTCATAAAGCGGTAATCCTCAATTTCCGATTCCGGGATATACACCGTATATGGATCCAGCTTATCGAGCATGGCATCAATGCCGGTTTTCATCAGATCCGAAGGATTTACACCATCCACATAGTTGGTATTCAACTCTTTATAAAGTGTCGAAAGAATTTCAAGGTTTTTCGAAATTTCAAAGTCAGGCGATGTTTGCGCTTTTAAGGTAAAGGCAGGAGCCAGCATCAGTATAGCTGCCAGCATCAAAATCTGAAGATTGAATGTGAATTTATGTTTCATTACTTGTGTGATTATCATTTTGGTTATTACCGTCAGGTTCAATTTAAAACAGTTGTTGACAACCTTTGTTCTGACCGGAATTGAAGGTATTTTTTTTTATTCCAGACTTTTCAAGGTACAGGATCGTACCCGCTTCCACCCCAGGGATGGCATGATGCTATTCTTTTAATGGTAAGCCAACCCCCTTTAAACGGACCGTATTTTTTGAGGGCCTCAATACCGTATGCAGAACAGCTTGGCGTGTACCTGCACGAAGGAGGTAAATAAGGAGAGATGGCATACTGGTAAAACAGTATACCGCCTATCATTATCTTACTCAGGATTTTTTTCATTTGTTTTTATTAAACGGTCCAACAACTCTTTTATTGCAGCATGGGTTTCCAACTGGGAGATACATTGCTGGCCTGTAAATACAATGGCTATGTTGCAATGTTTATGCTTGCTGCTGAATAATTCAATCACGCTTTGTTTGTGAAGCCGGTACGATTCGCGGATAAGCCGTTTCATCCGGTTACGGGTAACGGCGTGCCTGAGTTTTTTTTTAGGAACGGCAATCAGCAGCTGAACGGCTGGTAATACCGGTGCGTCGGTGAGTAAGTAATGCAAACGGAACATGCCTGATCGTATAGATTTCCCTTCGCTGAACAGCAG
>CAYNVK010000364.1:0-4311 GCA_964400395.1 uncultured Lentimicrobiaceae bacterium
CCAAATCTTCTGGAGTGATCTCATTCGCCGCATATGCATCTGATATCTGGCCAATCAGGTACGGCATGTTGGCGGGACGGGACATCGCAAATGCCCGCAAGGCAATTGCGTCGTCGCCCCTCGCTTCGTCACCCTGTCATCTTACCCCTCCTGTTCTCTCACCGTAACCCGTTCAATTCTCTTCTCATAACTCACCCCCTGGAAAATACGTTGCACAAAAATACCGGGGGTATGGATAAAATTGGGATCGAGTGTACCGGCAGGTACGAGTTCTTCCACCTCGGCAACGGTAATTTTTCCGGCCATGGCCATGGGATGGTTGAAATTATTGGCGGTTTGTTTATAAACCAGGTTTCCCATGGTGTCGCCTTTCCAGGCTTTTACGAAGGCAAAATCGGCTTCGAGCGCGGTTTCGAGCAGGTGCGGCTTGCCATTCAGCATCCGTATTTCCTTTCCCCCGGCCACCTCGGTGCCAGCCCCTGCAGGTACATAAAATGCCGGAATGCCTGCTCCACCGGCACGGCACCGTTCGGCAAGGGTTCCCTGCGGTATCAGTTCAACTTCGAGCTCGCCGGCAAGCAACTGCCGCTCAAACTCTGAATTCTCGCCTACATACGACGAAATCATCTTGCGGATCTGCCTGTTTTGCAACAAAATGCCCAGCCCGAAATTATCAACCCCGGCATTATTCGAAATACACGTTAACCCGCTGATACCACTTTCGGACAATGCCCTGATCGCATTTTCGGGGATCCCGCAAAGCCCGAAACCTCCTACCATTAATGTCATACCGGCTTTAACCCCGGCAATGGCTTCGGTGGCATTATTTACAACCTTGTTCATAAGCTAAAATTTGAACTTGAAGATACAACATTTTGGGAATTGAGAGATACTGGAGGCGATAATTCGTTATGTAAAGCCATTTCACTGACAAAAAATAGCTGATTTTGTCGTATCTTTATGATTCTTAGTCAAAATATACCCACCTACCGCTCCATCACTTATCCGGCATTGCTTTAAAAATACACCAGATTAAAGAACATCAGGTTACAAGCAATTCTCAGCGGATCATGAAGCACTTAAACTTAAAGAGAATAAATGCCCGGATTGACAGTTTATTGTCGGGTGCCGGTATTGACGATAACACCCGTTTGCTGAAGAAAAACATCTGGCTGGGCACGCTGGGTTCAATAACTGCAATCAGTTTTATGACCCTGTTGGGTTGGGGCTTCGGATTGCCGTCCATTGTATGGTACGGCATTTGTCTTTTATCGCTTTCCTTCCCTCCTCTGTTTATCATCCCGTTCATGCGCAGGAATATCGACAAGTTTTACGCCGGTATTCAGTTTATCATTATTTGGGTAACCTTTTATTTTATGCTTCGGCTGGGAGGTTTGCTACATTCCGCCGGGCTTCTGTTTACGGGTATTTCAATACTTTTCATGTCGCTTACTTACCAGAACACCCGCCTTACCATCCTGTTGTTTATTTCGTACCTGAGTTCACTGTTTGCTACGGCGCTGTTGCAACCCATACTTACTCCCTCACCCGAAATGACGCCATCGAAAAACCTGTTGTTTTTTACAATAAACTGCTCGTGGCAGGCGGGTTATACCTTGCTATTGATACTGAATAATATCGGGCAGAAAAAAGCACTGGCTGAAGCAAAACAAGCCGAGGCATTACAATTAAGAGAACTCGATGAAGCAAAATCACGGCTTTTTACCAATATTACCCACGAGTTTCGTACGCCCTTAACCATCATACTCGGAATGGCAAACCTGGTTCAGGAAAAACCTGATCAATGGCTTACAGCCGGCACCGAAAAAATCAGGAACAGCGTCGAAAACCTGTTGCACCTGGTGAACCAGATGCTCGATATCTCAAAGCTGGAGGCAGGCGCCATGCCATTGCACGTTTTTCAGCAGGACATTATTCTGCAACTCCGCTACCTGGTTGAATCGTTTAAGTCGATGGCGCTGGGGCGGAATATTCAACTGCAGTTTTCACCCGAATGCGACCATTTTATCATGGATTTTGATGCGGATAAAATGATGCATATCGTAACCAACCTGATTTCGAATGCCTTGAAATATATACAGGATGGAGGAACGGTATCACTAACAACCGCATTGCTATCCAATAACAGGTGCAACTATTTTGTGATCAGTGTAAGGGATAATGGCCCGGGAATTCAAGCTAAACATCTGCCGTTTATTTTCGACAGGTATTACAGGATTGAGGAAAACACAGCACATGCTGAGAATGGATCGGGACTGGGCCTGGCCCTGACCAAAGAACTTGTGAAACTCATGGAAGGCGCTATTGGTGTTGAGAGCACTCCCGGCGAAGGAACAACCTTTACCATAAAGCTGCCGGTATCGAACAATGCCCCGCTGAAGGAAATGGCAGGCTTTTCGGATGTGAAGGAAAAAATAGCCACTTTAGTCCCGGCTTTTGCAAAATATCACATAAAGCAAGCTGACCGGGAACCCGGTGAAAACGAAAAACCCATTCTGCTGGTGGTTGAAGATAGTCCTGATCTGGTGGAGTATCTGAGTGCCATCCTCGAAAAAGAATATCAGCTCGAAGTTGCGCCAAACGGAAAGGAAGGATTGAAAAAAGCCTTCGAATATATTCCGGATTTAATACTGAGCGATGTAATGATGCCGGAAATGGATGGATTAACCATGCTCGAAAAGTTAAAAAACGACCAGCGCACCAGCCACATCCCGGTGGTGATGCTCACAGCAAAAGCTGATATTACTTCTAAACTTGCAGGGTTGGAACGAGGCGCCGACGAATACCTGGCAAAGCCATTCAATGAAGACGAATTGCATATGAGGCTTAAAAAACTGATCGAATTGCGCAAACAGCTGCGCGAACGTTACACCTCGATGGAGTTGCTCCCACAAACCAACAACCGGGCATTCCAGGCTGAAGATACTTTTATGATGAAAATACGCGGCATCATGGAGTTACATCTCGACGATGATCAGTTTGGCATACACGAATTATGTAAAGAAATCGGCATGAGCCGTGCCCAGTTGTACCGCAAGTTTAAATCGCTGACCAACAAAACGGTAAACGAATACCTGATCAACTTCCGCCTTTTTAAAGCAAAAGAAATGCTTTTAACATCCGGGCTTAATGTTTCGGAAGTAGCTTATGAAGTGGGGTTTAAAAACCTCTCCCATTTTAGTCGTGCTTTCAGGGAAGTTTTCGGGCAAAATCCCAGCGACCTCAAAAAAAATGAAGCCCGGCCGTAAATTGAGACCTTGAGCAAATTTCCTGAGATATACAGCACAATACCTGTGGCTATTAAGTTGTAAACTTGAGCGTATTTAACAGAGTTTAAACATAAAAGCCAAAAACCATGAAAAAAATTGCAATTATCATTGGTACAATAATCTTTGGCCTGTGGGGCTGCACTAAAGATTCGCTGCAGGATCCTCTTTATCCGGATAACGGAAATGCTGATCTTAAAAACGGTGAGGTGAAAACCTATGTTCTCAAAGCCGTTAAATTGCAAAATCATGTTACTGCAACTCCAGGGGTTTATCGCATATCCGGCAACATGTCGCATCTCGGATTAATTGATCCCGGCAGCACTTTAACCATCATGCCGCTGGGTCCTGATCCGGATCATCCCGGCACTATTTTACAGTCGGCAGTAATCAATATGATTGGCGCCGATGGATCGAGTCTTCATTTTAAATCCCTGAAAGCTACGTTTAGCATGATAACAGGCTATGGCGAACAGGACTGGATGATTGATATGGGAACAGGCCGTTTTGAAGGCGCTACCGGGTGGTATAAAAGCACTTCGCAATTTGATTTCACCATGGGGATTAACTATGTAACAGGTTCAGGCGAAGTGTATGTTCCCAAAAAGTAGTCGGATCATTTCAAGTATGGCGCGTAAGGCGTAAAATCCTGTCCTGCATTTTGCTAAACCGATACTTAATTTTGACCTACCCGACAGGGATATAGCTGTAATAACCTGCTTCGGATAATGATTTACCATCCTGCAATAAGCCAGGATTTAACAAGTCATTCCCACCTGACGAAGCAAGGATAATCAACCGGCAAACGAATGAGATCCAGGTTGTTTCAAATACCTGTAATGCAATGCACAGCAGGCCGGGGTTCAATAACATCGCGTATAACACTTAATACAAAAGTGATGAAAAACAACAAGTTACTTTTATTTAAATGGATTGCTGTCTTCATGGTACTGTTGTTATGCGGTGCCCGATCGTACGCACAAAATGAGTTTTATGATATTTATGTGTACGATGTGTTGAAAGG
>CAYNVK010000365.1:0-4279 GCA_964400395.1 uncultured Lentimicrobiaceae bacterium
CCTGGTACGAAAAAGTGATCATCCCGACTTATGGAATCGGGAAACCCGAAAAAAATCCCATTTTCCTCGAAAAAAGGGTTTACCAGGGAAGCAGCGGCGTAGTGTACCCACACCCGGTGATCGAAAAAATACTCGACGAGAAAGTCGACCAGGAATGGAATGCTGTGTACCTCGAAAACCAGTATCTTAAAATCATGATCCTTCCCGAGTTGGGTGGGCGTGTTCAGATGGCCTATGACAAAACAAAGCAGCGCCATTTTATATACTACAACCAGGTTATAAAGCCTGCGTTGGTTGGCTTAACAGGTCCTTGGATATCGGGTGGACTCGAGTTCAACTGGCCCCAGCATCACCGCCCGAGTACATACCAATCAACCAGCAGCAGCATCGAGGAAAACGAAGATGGAAGCATCACCGTATGGTGCAGCGAAGTGGAGCGTATGTTCCGCACCAAAGGAATGGCGGGCTTTACGCTGTATCCCGACCATGCCTATCTCGAAATAAAAGTTAAGCTTTACAACCGCACAGCCCAGCCGCAGACCTTCCTCTGGTGGGCCAACCCGGCCGTGAAGGTTAACGATGCTTACCAAAGTGTTTTTCCGCCCGATGTGCATGCCGTTTACGATCATGGCCGCCGCGATGTCAGTACTTTCCCTATTGCCACCGGCACTTATTACAAAGTCGACTATTCGGCAGGCGTTGATATTTCGAAATACAAAAATATCCCGGTTCCCACCTCGTACATGGCGGTTGAATCGAAGTACAATTTTGTGGGCGGGTACGAAAACGACTCGAAAGGGGGACTGCTGCATGTAGCCAACCATCATGTTTCGCCGGGCAAAAAACAATGGACCTGGGGACATGGCGATTTCGGACAGGCATGGGACCGGAATCTGACCGATGAAGACGGCCCTTACATCGAACTTATGTGCGGGGTGTACACCGATAATCAGCCCGATTTCTCGTGGATCATGCCGTATGAAGAACGCGACTTTAAACAGTATTTCATGCCTTACCGCGACCTGGGAATGGTGAAAAATGCCACCAAGGAAGCCATGGTAAATCTCGAATGCAGCCAGGATGTTGCTGTTATAAAAGCATACACAACGGCTAATTACGCAGGTTCTTCCATCCGGCTCGAAACCAGGGACAAAGTTTACCTCGACGAAATTGTTGACTTTTCGCCAACCATGTCGTACGAAAAGTCTGTATCCATCGAGAAAGGTTTAAAACCCGAAGATTTTTACCTGACAATTAAAACCAGTACCGGTAAATTGCTGGTAGATTATAAACCCGAAAAGCCTGAATTAAAACCTGTTCCGGAGCCGGCAAAGGCTGCCAAGGAACCCTCCGAAATCAGCTCAATAGAGCAACTTTATCTCACCGGGTTGCATCTGGAGCAATATCGCCATGCCACTTATAAACCAACGGATTATTACTTGGAGGCGCTTAGTCGCGAGCCTGGTGATGTTCGTACAAACAACGCCATGGGTTTGCTGCTGATGCGCCGCGGGCGGTTTGCCCAGGCTGAGCCCTACTTCAGGCAGTCCATCGAAACCTTGATGGCCCGTAATCCGAATCCTTACGACGGTGAACCTTTGTTCAACCTGGGGCAGTGTTTACGATACCTGGGCAGGTGTGAAGAGGCTTTCGACAAGTTCTATAAAGCAACCTGGAATGCAGCCATGCAGGATGCAGCGTATTTTAACCTGGCCCAGCTTTCATCCGCTCAGTGCCACTGGGATGAGGCCTTGGATACGGTTAGCCGGTCGCTGATCCGGAACTGGCATAACCACAAAGCCCGTCATTTAAAAGTTGCCATTCTCCGCAAGCTCAACAGGAGGGACGAAGCCCTGAAGTTAGCCGACGAATCGCTTGCACTGGATGCTTTTAACCTGGGCGTAATATTCGAAAAATACCTTGTCACGGGTAAAAATGATGATTTGAACTTGCTTCTGAAAACTGCCAATACCATACACGACTACATTGAATTTTCGCTGGATTATGCCCTGGCAGGTATGTTTAATGAAGCTAAGCAATTGCTGCTTTCCGGAATTGAAAATTCGCGCGAAGTGTATCCCATGGCCTGGTATTTTATGGGTTGGTTTGCATCGGAAACGCCTTTCACCACCAAACAGTGCGAGGATTTTTCAGTTAAGCACGATGCAGCAATGGAATTCTTTAAAAAGGCGGCTCAAACCGATGCCGGTTTTTGTTTCCCAAACCGCCTGGAAGAAGTAATAGCGCTTCAATGCGCCATGCAGGTAAATCCTGCCGATGCCAGGGCGCCTTATTACCTGGGTAATTTCTGGTATAACGCCAGGCAATATGATGAAGCCATCAGTTGCTGGGAACTTTCGCGAAATCTTGACGGCAATTTCCCGACAGTGCGGCGCAACCTGGCCCTGGCTTATTATAACAAAACCCATGAACCTGCAAAAGCGCTTCATGAGCTGGAAAAGGCTTTCGGCCTCGATACTACTGACGCCCGCATACTGATGGAACTCGACCAGTTGTATAAAAAACTGAACCACCCTCATGCTGAACGACTCGCGCTTCTCGAAAAATATCCGGATTGTGTTGATTATCGCGATGACCTGTACCTCGAAAGAGCTACATTGTACAACCAGCTTGGCGATTATGAAAAAGCACTCAACTTATTGATGAACCGGAACTTTCATCCCTGGGAAGGCGGTGAAGGCAAGGTAACAGGCCAGTATTTGTATGCCTGTATTGAGCTCGCCAAAAAAGCTATTTCTGAAGGGGACTTTGAAAAAGCTATTTCGCATTTGCAGGCTACCGACAGGTACCCCCACAACCTGGGCGAAGGAAAACTTACCGGTACCCGCGAAAACGATATACATTACTGGCTGGGTTGTATTTACGAAGCCCTGGGCGACATGAAAACAGCCCGCGATTACTGGGAAAAAGCAACCGAAGGATCATCCGAACCAACGGCTGCTATTTTTTATAACGACCAGCATCCCGACAAAATCTTTTACCAGGGGCTTGCTTTATCGAAACTGAACAGGAAAGCGGAAGCCGACCAAAGGTTTAACCGCTTGAAATCCTATGGCGAAGAACACCTGAACGATCATATTAAAGTGGATTATTTCGCCGTGTCGCTGCCCGATCTGCTCATCTGGGACGAGGACCTCGACCGCCGCAACCAGATTAATTCGCGTTACCTGATGGGATTAGGATTGCTCGGATTGGGCGAAACTGAAAAAGCCAAAGAACAACTTAGCCTTGTGCTCGAAATGGATTGTAACCACCAGGGCGCCCGGCAACAGGTAAATACAAACCTGGTTTCATAAATTAGCAATTGAAAATGCTCACATCTGTAAGAATTGTATCTTTGTTTCGAAAACCGGTTGGTGGTAACACCGTAGGGAGAAATTCAGCTACATTAAGTCTTTTTTAACGAATCATGGAAAACATCGGATCCTTACTTTCAAAAATCACTCAAGAAAACAACAGCCTGAAAAACCTGTATGGTAATGATGCTGAGGTTCTACAAAAGCAGGCAGAGCGTTATGCTTTCGTATTAAATACATTTAAAGAAACCTATAACAGCAACCAGGCCACTGTGTTCAGTTCGCCGGGGCGCTCCGAAATTGGCGGTAACCATACCGACCATAACCACGGACGCGTACTTGCCGGGGCAGTTAACCTCGATAATATTGCTGCTGCAGCTATAAACAACTCAGGTATCATACGCATTTTATCGGTTGGTTATCCGCCCTTCGAAGTGGACCTTTCCAATCTGAGTCCGGATAAAAACGAGTTTTATACCTCGGGCTCCCTGGTAAGGGGAGTATGTGCCCGCATGAAAGAACTTGGCTTTTCCATCGGCGGTTTCGATGCGGTTATCGATGGGGGAGTGCCCAAAGGTTCCGGACTGAGTTCGTCAGCTTCATTCGAAGTTCTGATTGGAACCATCATCAGCGAATTATTCAACAACGGGAAACTGGACCCCATAACCAATGCCATTATTGGCCAGTATGCCGAAAATAACTTTTTTGGCAAACCTTGCGGACTGATGGACCAGACTGCCTGCGCTGTGGGCGGATTTATTACCATCGATTTTGAAGATCCGTCGAAACCTATTGTTAAAAAACTGAATTTCGATTTTACCACCACGGGTTTTGCCCTGGTAATAACTGATACCGGTGGAAATCATGCCGATTTGAATGATGAATATGCATCATTGCCTGTCGAAATGAAATCGGTGGCAAAAGAACTTGGTGCATTGGTGCTTCGCGAAGTTACCCTCGAA
>CAYNVK010000366.1:0-4269 GCA_964400395.1 uncultured Lentimicrobiaceae bacterium
GAGGTCTCAAACCCTTGAAACCCTTCAAACTCCTTCAAAAAGGAATAAAGAATAATGAACAACAAATAAAGAATTACGAACAACCACCCCCCCCAAATTAGGAACCCATAAATTTAAAACCTCTCGTTTACAAGTCCCTTCTCTACGGAGAAAGGATTTAGGGATGAGGTCTCAAATCCTTGAAACTCCTTCAAAAAGGAATAAAGAACAACAAATAAAGAATTACGAACAACCACCCCCAAAATCAGGACCCCATAAATTTAAAACCTCTCGTTTACAAGTCCCTTCTCCACGGAGAAGGGATTTAGGGATGAGGTCTCAAACCCATCAATCCCCTCAATCCCGTCAATCCCTGAAACTATTTGAAACTCCTGAAACATTGAAACCCTTCAAACCCTTCAAACATTTCAAACACTGAAACCCTTCAAACCCTGAAACATTGAAACATTGAAACATTGAAACTCTTTCAAACCCACGTCAACCTATGCCACACCCCTTCCAACGGACCATGTGTGTGCGATTTCATCCACCAGCGGCAGAATGCATATTGTAACAGGAAAAGAACTATGCCGATAAGGATACACATGCCTGCACCGGTATATTTGTATAAGCCCAGTCCAAAACCGTAGTAAATAAAAGTACCTACAACCGACTGCATCACATAGTTGGTAAGGCTCATGCGCCCGAAGACTTCGAGTTTGGTTAGCGACCGGTTAATGGCAGTATTCCGGTATGCCAGCACAAACGAGGAAACCAGCACAAAGGTAAATGCAAAGTTTGCCCAGCTTGTAACAACAGACAACAGGCTGTCGGAAACAGCTTTGCGCAAACCAGTTTCGGGGATATACAACTTCATCGCAAACAGCAGGGTAAAAAGAGCTACGGAGTACAGCAAAACTTTTTTCCAGAACTGCCGGCTTTCGCCCGAAATTGCAAACATCTTTCGGCGGCCCAACAGCATTCCGAGCATAAAAAGTGCCGGGGTCTGGAATATACGGCCGCTTTCGTAGGTCCATAAAATTACGGCTGTTTTGCCGGTGGTCATATTGCCTTTTATAACCTCGAACAAGGTTCCGTTGGCCATATATTCGCCGGTTTTGCCGAAGTATGCCCAAGAGGGAGGATCAGTAGCTACAAACGTTGGATCGTTTACAATCTGAAACAGTTTAACAAGTTCCAGTGGCTGTAGCAGCAGAATAATGGCCGTTATGAGCACTGCTTTGTCGCTCCAGGTGCATACCGCAGCCAGGGTTACACCAAGTACAGCGTAAAAAAGCAGGATATCGCCCTGGTAAAACAACGAATTAATCAGGCCGAAACCAAACAGCAGCAGCGATCGCCACAAAAAACGCCCCCTGAAATCTTTGCCTTTTTTTTGCTGGTTCGAATACATGATATAGAAAGTAAGCCCGAACAGCAAAGCGAAAATGGCGTAGGCTTTTCCACCAAAAAGGAAAAACATGGTATCCCATATTCCTTTGTCGATGGTTTTAAGCCACGAAGGTAAATACTCGGGGAAAAAGTAAAAGTCGAAGTGCTCGATATTGTGGAGCAGCATAATGGCCATAATGGCAAAGCCGCGCAGGGCATCAACAACATTCAGCCGTGGCGATTTGGTTTCGTAAAGGGGAGTAGTCATGCTTTAAATTTGGTGTGCAAGTTAGGGAGATATTGAAATATGCACAACCTGTAAAACGGATGAATGCCCCTTATGCCAGGTTGAATGACGCATTGCGGTGATTAAAATAACTTTTACATCTGCTTATTTCAAGCTGATGATTCAAATAAATCGAAACCGCTGGCATGGTGGTTATCGAACTATATACATGCTTTTCAACCCGCAACAGCAGGCCCATGGATTAAATTCAATTTTTCAGATGGTGATTACCACATTCCCGGTTTTCATCCCGGTTTCAACATACCGGTGTGCCTCAATAATCTGTTCGAGCGGATAACTTCTGTCAATCACTGGCCTGAACCTTCCGTTGGCGACCAGTTCTTTTAAAAACTCTACATCCTTTTTGCTGATTGAAGGCATCGGGAATAATAATTTTTTGCCTCCGAAAAGTGGTGTTATCAGTGCCAGGAATGGATTCTGCGCCATGTATCCCAGTTCGGTCGACATATAAATGCCTTCTTTTTTTAACAGCGGCAGGCATTTGCGAAATGAACTTTTGCCAACGGCGTCAAATATTACATCAAACTGGGTATTCAGTGTAGTAAAATCCTCTTTCAGATAATCAATAACCACATCAGCTCCCAGCGATTGAACCAGGCCGGTATTTTTGGTATCACAAACGGCGGTAACTCCTGCACCCAGGTGTTTTACAAGCTGAACAGCTGCTGAGCCTATGGCTCCTGTGGCACCATAAATCAAAACCTGTTGCCCGGCCCCGATTTTTGCCGCCCTGATGTCGCACAGGGCATAATGCGCTCCTTCGGTAATGGCTGCGGCTTCGTTAAACGATATGTTTTCGGGCATGGTTGTGAGTGAGTCATCTTCGGCCATGGTCATATATTCAGCATGACCTCCAAACTTAGTATCGTTATAGCCAAATACTTTGTCGCCCGGTTTAAATAAGGTCACATTTTTACCAATGGCTTCAATTACTCCGGCAAACTCACACCCCAATACCGGGTTCTTTGGCCTGATCAGTCCGCTCCAGAACCTGACAATAAAATAATTAGCGCTACGGAAACCGCAGTCGGTTCGGTTAACAGTTGAAGCACTGATTTTTATAAGTACCTCATTGTCTTTTGCAACTGGTTTGTCAACCTCGGCCAGGTGAACAATTTCCGGTGGTCCGTAATGGGTGTAAACGGCTGCTTTCATTTTGTTTTTTAGATGAACTGAATAATTATCCGATTTCTGATTTGCTGACTGGCAATAGCTATGCGGTTAGGGTATCGCGTTTTATCAAAATTACGCAAACAACCATTATAATTACGCAAAATCTGATGCTTTTTCTACCACAGGGGAAAGGTGAGATTACGCATCAACCGGAGTTAATTGGCATATAAAGTCAGGTAATTGCCTTTCAACATTGCCAGGAGATGGAATAGTATTTATCGGATCCCTTTATGCATAAAATGGCAGCGTAAAATAAAAAGCAGAGCCTTTGTCTTCCTCGCTTTGTAACCAGATTTTTCCACCCAGCATTTCCACATAAGCTTTGGAAATGGATAATCCCAAACCTGCACCCTGGTACGCATTTTTATTTTCAATATCGGCATGTACAAACCGATCGAAAATTGCTTGCTGCCTGTGTTCGGGAATACCTGTTCCCGTATCGGTTACAAAGAATTCCAGAAAATTTTCTTTTCGTGAGTATCCGAAAACAATGGAACCGCTTGCCGTATATTTAAAAGCGTTTTTTAACAAGTTGTTCAAGATGGTTAAGAGTTTTTCAGGGTCGGTTTTCAGTACTGCACTATCAGTATGCATTGACTTACGGCAGGAAAACTCCAGCTGCTTATTTCCGGATTCAGCCATAAAGCGTTGATAAAGTAAATCTAACAGCTCATTAATATTTGTTTCTGAAAGATATACTTCCATTAGCCCTGCCTCAATTCTCGAAATACTGATAATATCATTGACGATATTAAGCATACGCTCACCGCTTCTTTCAATCTGCATGATATATCTTTCGTGATCCTTGGTGCTGTGATCCCGGGTTTTCAATAATTCAGCAAAACCAAGGATTCCATTCATTGGAGTCCGGATTTCATGACTGATGTTGGCTAAAAAGGCTGATTTTAGCCTGTCGCTTTCCTCTGCCCGTTCTTTGGCCAGTTTGAGCTGAGCTGTTTCGTTCCTTAAAGCAAGGTTAATACTTGTATTTTCCTTCACCTTTTTGTCTAACTGGTAAGTGCCTATTATCACCAGGCTTGCTGTGGTAAGCAGGAAAAAATTATTACTCAGTAATATTGCAAATTCATCTGAACGGTATGGATACGAATACAAATCCTGTATGAACCAGGCAACGAGGTTATAAAACACTAAGGTCGAAACGCTGATATAAACCGAAGTTAAGAAATTGAGCCTGAAAATAAAACTTGTCCACAACATAATCAGGATCAGTCCGCCATAATAGGTGTGGAAAGCGGGTTCTCCCGGCGAACTGATCCCGATTAGTATCAGTATCCCGATCTGGCCCGTACTCAGCAACAGGAATAAGATGGTTTTACTATACCGGTAAAATGGCTTGTAATACGATAGCAAAAATGTAATCAATGCCATTGGTATCACTACAATAAACCTGAGTATCC
>CAYNVK010000367.1:0-4266 GCA_964400395.1 uncultured Lentimicrobiaceae bacterium
CGATTTGGGCATTTTGTTGAGCCACTGCGGGAAAAGCGCAAACAAAGTGAATGGGATGGCAAATGCCAGCGAAAATCCAAGCATCCCGATGATAGGCTTCAGTATCTGTCCGCCCACAGACTCAACCAGTATGGTACCGACAATGGGTCCTGTGCAGCTAAACGATACCAGCACCAGCGTAAAAGCCATAAACAGGGTTCCTATGGTGCCACCTTTATCTTCGGCCGAAACGGATTTATTCACAAGCCAGTTGGGCATGGTGATTTCGAAATAGCCGAAAAATGAAGCAGCAAAAATGACAAAAATCAGGAAGAATAATACATTAGGTATCCAATGCGTACTGATCCAGTTACTGAATTCAGCGCCAAAGAGTACGGCAATCACGGTGCCAAACAGGGTGTAAATAGCAATAATTGACAAGCCATAAATAGATGCCTGTACCTTTCCGTTTGATCCCGATTTCAGGAAATATGATACGGTCATGGGTATCATCGGGAAAACACAAGGGGTAAGAATTGCGACCAGGCCGGCAGCAAAGGCAATAAAGAAAAACAACCACAGCGGCGTTTTGCCGTCGTCGAGCGAACCGCTTTTCTGTACAACATCAGCCTTTTTCAGTGTATCTGCCTGGGTGGTGGCCAGTGTATCAGCAGTTTTATTTTTAGCAGTATCGGCAACAGCAACAACAGCTGATGTTTTATAAGTTTTAGATCCTTCGAGATCGAAAGAGAATGGTTTTGAATCGAAAATACAACTCTTGTTATCGCAGGCCTGAAATTCGACTTCGCCTGTAACTTTAACCGGTTTATTGCTTTGTATTTTTACCTTCTGGGTAAAAACAGCCTGCAGGGCAAAGAATTTTACATTCATTTCGAAAACCTCATCAAATTCCTGCTGGGGCTTAGGTTCTTTCACTTTCCCCTGCAACTGATACCCGGCAGGTTTATCGAAAGTAAAAAGTGTTGGTTTCGGGCCATCGGCCGGCACTTCCTGCGAATACAGGTGCCAGGTCGGGTCAATTTTGGCGGCGAATTGTAATTCAGCCACTGAATCGTTCAACCGGGTTGCCTTGAAACTCCACTTCACAGGCTCCTGCAACTGGGCAAAAGCGGCTGTTCCCGACAAAAGGTTAAACACCAAAACCAGTATCAGCACTTTACAAGCGCTAAAAACATTTTTTTTCATAGTTATATTGTTATCAGCAGGGATATGACTCTATCCATCAGCAGGCACAAAAGTATAAATAATTGCATGTGTCTGCACGCATTTGCAACAGAATTGGTTAATAAAATAATTATTATAAATCAATTGCCGGACTGGCAAGGTGGCTTTTCGAAATCAGCCAAACAGGAGGCTGCAGCCACAGGATGCGGTTTCGGCTTCACCGCTTTCGTCGATACAGCTTACTACATAGGCATTTTTAGTTTGTGGGGTGATGCGGAACCTGTTATCGATTCTTTTCCCGATTACCCACACAATGTCATCGCCCGAAAGCAGCAACCAGGTCTTTTCCTTATCGGCGAGCGACAATTTCTGGTTGATAAAGAAATCGCTGAGTTTCTTTTTGCCTTTCAGCCCAAGCGGGATAAACCAGTCGCCTTTTTCCCATTTACGCAGTTTGAGCGGAAACTGCAATTTATCAGCATCGAGGCAGGCAATGGTAGCTTTACCCATGGGCAGTTCGCCGATATTGTCAGTTTCGTGCATGCACAGGCACACCGGGTATTCAATGTGGCTTTCAATCCGTTGCACCAGGAAAGTTTCGTCAGGAAAGGATCCGGCATTAATGTCAGCCAGCGGCTGGATAATAAAATTTTCGCGGTCGCGCAGCAGGCGGTGGGTGGGCGAATAAAATACTTTTCCGGAGAAGGTATCGAGTGAGCGCACAATTTCTTTAACCACGGGGTATGTGAAATCAAAAGGCTTCAAAAGTTCGAAAAGGTAGGTATCGTGCGGCTCGTACTCATAAATCCAGTCGATTGAAATGAGCACGCCCTCGGGTTTGTGCTGCACCAGGTCGGCAGTAACACCCGCAATATGGTTGTTATATATCGCTTCCACATCGCGCAGGTGCATGATGGATTCATTCAGTTTATGACTGAAAAGCGGGTTTATTTTGTAGAGTTCTGACAGCACATCAAGCCTGAGTTTATTCCTCAGGTATTTGCGGCTTTTATTCGACCTGTCTTCGCGCCATTTAAGCTTGTTTACACTCGCGAACGACATTATTTTTTCGCGGGTGGTAAACATCAGCGGCCTGATGATTTTCCCTTGCCTGGGCAGGATACCATGCATACCCGAAATGCCTGTTCCACGCAGCACGTTTATAAAAAAGGTCTCAGCCTGGTCGTCGAGGTGGTGGGCAGTGGCTACATAATTATAATTGTGTTCCGAAAGTATCTCATCGAACCAGGCATAGCGGAGATCGCGGGCAGCCATTTGTATGGATACTTTTTGACTGGCAGCATATTGTTTTGTATCGAAATGCCTGATGAACACAGGGACATTGGCTTGATCGGCGAGATTTTTCACAAATGCCTCATCTCCATCCGATTCTTTGTTTCGTAGTCCGAAATTTACATGGGCGATGGCAAAATTTAAACCAGCATCTTTAAATAAACGCACCATAACCACTGAATCAACGCCACCACTTACGGCCAGTAAAATACGGTCGGAAGTATTGAATAAACCTGCTGATTTAATATATTCCCTGAAAGCCTGTAACATATGCACAAATGTACATTATTTTTTAAAACACAAGCCTGTATGGGAATTTAGAAGCTTTCTAAATTTAAAATGGCGGTTTTACGAATGTCCGCCAATGATTATCCGCATGATTTTGAGGTTCAAAACAAAAAAGCGAACAAGCTGCCAGGGAAAAAATTTACGCCAGAAGCGGGTATTACCGGTAGGAACCGGCGGATAAGCCTCATCCTTATATCCTTTTACTATATTCTTTTTAATCATAGGAATCCATTTTTAAAAGATCAGTCATGTTGATTTATTGGCATTTTACTCCGGGATCATCCACCAGAAAGGATTAGCCTTGGCTTTGTAGATAAACATAAAGTGCAGTAACAGTTTTATCCAATGGCCGGCCAATCCCGGCTCACCCATGGTATAACTGATGTCGCGCCCCCATTGCGGGTATTTTTCATAGTCGGGTACCACCGGGAAAACGGTCATTGTAGCAGCCATTCCGTTACGCAGCCCATAGCCGGAAGAAATTATACAGGCGGCACCCATTTTGCCCATCGATGCCCGGTGTTTCATTTCTTTGGTGCCTGTAAGTATGCGCTCGGCCACATTCAGGGCAACTACTTTGCCCATGATGCCCGAGGGCATGCCTGTACGCGGCGGGGTTGGGAAAATAGCAAGCCCGTTTTTGCTGGTCATAGGTTTGGATATGGCATGTGGAGGGGCAAATGCAATACCGGCAGCAAATACATTGTCATATTTCGGGCTTTGGTACACCGAGGGCCAGTCGGCAACTGACCAGTCTTCAAAATCTTTCGGCTGGTAATTGGCATCCACTTTCATAAATCCGCTTGGCGCGAAAACATCGGCTGTAATATCGCTGCCATCTTTAGCAAATGCTTTTAGTCCAACCCCGGCAAAAGCAGGTATAAGCATGGCAAAGTCGAATTCTGCCTCGTGCACTTCGCCATCGAGGGTTTGGTAATGGGCCCTGCCTTTTTCAACTTTGGTGATACCGGCACGTTTAATCCACCTTATGCCATATTCCGACAAAATGGATTCCGTAAAAATGCGCGTCGAAGTAACATAACCGCCCTTTTTAATAAATGCGCCACCCATCCCGAAATCGCCCACTTCGTACTCGTTGGTTATCCAGGTAATTTCAGCCATGTGATTAAGTTTCCGCTTATTTATTTCGAATGCCACATTGAGCGCGTATTCAAATGCCGCTCCCTGGCAGGTAGCCGTTGGATGGCCTGTACCGATGAGGAAACGCTGTTTCTGCCCGTTGGCCATTTTGCTGAGCGCTTCCTGCAGCTTTTCCCAGGCATGCCCTGCATGGGTATAAGTACATACCGATTCGCTGAAACCTTCCGGTCCAAGCCCTTCGGTTGCTGCAAAATTTAACCGCGGGCCCGTGGCATTAATCAGGTAGTCGTATTCAATTTTTTTCGACTCACCGGCTTGCCCCTGCCGGGTGGACTCAACCGCGATAAATGGCCCGGGTGTTTGGGCATCTCCTTCGGGGTGAATCGCCACCGCTTTAGCCTGTTCGTAAATAATTCCCAG
>CAYNVK010000368.1:0-4264 GCA_964400395.1 uncultured Lentimicrobiaceae bacterium
GCCATAATATCATTTTCGGTTGGTGAGAATATTTTCTCATGGCTATTTCATGTGTTATTGTATTGTTTTAAATGTTCAGGCGCCTGCCTTGCCGGCAAACGGGGAATCAGTCTGTTTTGAATTAAACATCATCTCCCCGGCCCTTTGCAGGCATGGGTTGATGTTTCCCCATTACAGTTACGCCATGGTAAACAGCAATGGGTTTGTTTTACTGAAAAGTGATGCCGGTGAATATTATAGTTCGATATTTACGGTGTTGTGCTTTTCATTTAACAGGGATAAAAATATATCCTTGCTGAGGATCGCCCCACCTTGCCGGTATATGTTTTCTTCGAACGCAAATTTAACATCTTTTCCATTGATTGAAATGGTTTTGGGGCTGAAAGTTCTTTCTTTCACAGCAAAGCTGAAATTAATCGGGTAACCCAGGAAGTTTATGTAAGCTGTAATCCCGTCCATATCGCGGGGAAGAACCGGGTCGATAATAACATTACCAACCTCGGTGCGCAAACCCAGCAGGCGCGAAATTACCAGCGTGATATAAATGCCGGGTCCGCTTGAGTAAACGCGCCATCCGCCCCGCAGGATGATGTTCCCGGTTTTTATTTCATCATAGCGTTCGTCGGCTTCGTAACGGCTTTTAAAAGCCACATCGGAACTGCTGTAATAGCAGTTCGACTGGCGGATATCACCACAGGGAACAACCTGCTTATAGCCAACCGGGTTTGCCTGCCTGAGTGCTTTCACAAATGCATCGGCATTGCCCAGTATTGCCTGCGACTCGGCATAGCGTATATGTTCGTGCACATACATAATCCCGATTTCACGCCCAAAGTGGGTAGCGCTTTCGGCACGCTGAAAAATGTATTGTATGCCTCCTTTATATTTCAACGGGCGGTCCATCAGCCTGGCCCCGTCAGGCCCTTTCAGGTATTTGTCGATGATTTCCTGGTGATGTTGCGCCTGCTCCCGTGTAAAAATTCCGCTGATAATGCCGCGATCCATAGGCAGGATGCTGTATTTAATTCCGGTAATGGTATCACTTGGGTGAAGTAAAACGCTGATGCTTCCGTCTTTTTCAACCAGGCCATAGCCAGCCACTACTCCGTTTACAACCAGGTGTTGGTTAAAATCGGATTTAATACGGGCGCAGGTCTCGCTTAAAGCTTTTGCCTTGTCCAGGTTACCGGTTTTCTCAAAAACCTGCCGGTATTCGGCGAAAGCCTGGTAGTTCATTTCAACCGTCCAGCTCGAAATCATGCGCCCTGCCAGCTCTTTGCTCACCGGCTGCAGCGAATCGTTCCAGTCGCCACCGCCAAATGGAACAAATGCAGTGCCCGGGATATACGAATCCGTAATCATCCGGATAAGCCTGTCGATGTGCTCGCTCAGCGGAGATTTTTCGGCAAGGGCAACACCTTTATCATGGTAATAGGGCAATATTTCATCCAGGAATTTTACGTCGCCGGTAACTTTTATATAGCTTCCAAGCGCAATGATGCACCAGTAATATACGTCGCCATGGCAATCGGCGGCACGCACATTAAAATAGCTGTCGAACATCCACCATTGCGGCCAGTCGCCAGCAGGATTCTGGTTCGAAAAAAGGGTTCGTAAAACCTGCCTGGCTTCATCATATTTCTGTAAAGTTAGAAGCAGGTCGAAAGGCCCCTGCGAAACGTCGCGGGTACCCCATGCGGCGCCACCAAATTGTTCGAGCCCATGCGGTGTAAGGAAATGGGTAACGGCATTCATACAATACCAGGGCATAATTTCCTGTATGGCATCAATGTCAGCATTATCACCTTTTAGTGAAAGGCCCAGACTCATATCTTTAAGCGCTGACTGAGCATCCAGGCAATCGATAGCAAATTGTTTATCGTTATTTTTAATTTTTTCGATACTAACTGCGGCACAAACTTCGCCTACAAAACTCATCGAAAAACGATCAGTTCGTTTTACTTCGAGAATGAAAAACGGGTCACCATGGCTTTTTAAATCCCAATGCAGCGCTTCGTCGCCAAAGGATTTGTAATTGCTTTTACTGTTAACAACAATCCTGAATTGCGCCTGCGGAAACTTACTGCTAATCATACTTCCGGGCTCAGGCCTGGCTACAAATTCGCCGGTATCGTTTCCGGGTTCAACAGACCAGCCATTACTTCTGTCGAAATGGTTCGAAATAAGCAATTTAACATTTTCCCCACTCAAAACCCGGAAATCCATATTCACCCGGGGCGAGGTTTTTGAGGTCCAGGTGCGGACCTGGAAAATATATTTCCCTGATTTGTAAATCCAGCGACAATGGTTCAATCCCATTTCGAAAGCAGAAGGAATACCCAGTAAAAACACTGTGCCTTCGATATTTACAAAAATCCGCTGACCTGTTTCGGGCGAATCGTTAAACTGGCTTGTGCAAACAGAGAGCAAAATGTTGAAATTGGTATTGCCCTGGGTAAGGTGCGAATTAAAGATTCCATCAGCAAAACAGGTGGTTGAAACGATATTTTCATCGGCTTTGTAACCGGCCTGCGCCTGCATAATATGCCCGTGCGGGCGGTCGGCCATCACTTCCTTGGCACGAAGCATCACATGGTTGTTTTCGCCATAAAAAAAGGAGAGCAACTGATAGTTTTCTCTTTCGATGTTGCGTTTTTCGGTGCCAAAATATTGATCGAGCTCGCTGGCTGTAAGATCATCGACGGGTAAAAATGCTGATGTATGGAAGAAGTCAGCTGACTGGGTAAAGAATTTATCCGATTTGTGTTGCAAATCTTCCTGAAATTCGAGTATCAGGGGTTTTATGTTTTTCAGATCCTCTTTGGAAGTTGCGCCGGGATGATCGGGGAGGTAGGTGGCAACAAATGCACTTTGATGCACTTCACCTTCATTAAGAATAAAAGGATTCTCCTGCAGGGCTACTATTGATGACTCACCGGCATACTCGCCGCCAAGCTTTTTAGCAAGAAGTCCTTCGGGAATTCCTGTTTGGCGGAATGTTTTACCCAGGAACTGCATGCCGTCGGTACTTGCTGAGGCTGCTTTGTTACGGCACGCCAGCATCAGCCAGGGATTACCGGTCGATTCACGTGTATTTTGCCGGCAACACACAACGGAACCGTAAGTGTTGTGGTTCAGGATAAGCCGTTCGATATACTGACTAACGTAGTACTCGTTCACCAGATCGTTGGTGATGGGTTTTAATCCCACATCCTGAACATAAACCAGGTCGAGCTTTACAAAGCCGGCATTTATATTCTTCACCGTGATGTTCCACTGCCAGCTCATGCTTTGGGTTGAGAGCCTGAGTTCGCAGGTATATGCAAGGCCGGCCCAATGCCCCCGGGCAATAAATACATCATCTTCGATCGTGAAAATACTATTGCTTTCAGGACCCAGAAGTGCCGTAAATTCGTCAGGATTATTCCCTTTCCTGAGATAAATATTTGCGCCCGATTTTGAGAACAGTGTTGCCGGTTTCAGGCTGATGCGTATGGGCTCAGCTTCAATTGATTTAACCGAACCATTCTCAAGGAAATCGAAAGTGAGGCCGGAGGAATTACTGATTTTCATTTAGCGTAAATTAATCGTTAGCATCATTTCACTTTTGTGAAGATGGTTGTAAGCGAAAGCTATTCGCGACGGATCAACGATGGGTTCAATTGTATTCCCCTGCAGGGTTGCGGTGCTTATATTTTTAATTCCCGGGCCTTCGAAAACAATTTCACCAACCAGGTCGCGGTCGCCGTAAAGGGTAATCTCAAGTTTACCATCGGAGCTATCAATCTTAAGAATATCCGAAGTACTATGAAGGATTTTTAGTCCTTTGGCAACCTCCAGGCAAACCGGTGTTAATATTCCGTAGATGGCTGGCAGCAGCATTTCGGGTTGGGTATAAGGCATCGGGATGTGTTCCCCGCTTCCGGGATGTGTATAGGTGACGTTGCCCGTATGTTCTTCGTTGTAATAATTTGCTACAAAAACAAGGGCTTCGTGATTGCCGGTAAAGCGTTCGCGGATGGCGATGTTTGGGTTGTTGGTATTTGCTTGCCTTAGTTTGGCTGCTGATCGGTTAAGCAATGCCTCATACACCGGTTTCTGTCCCTCGGTATCGAACCCGATCCAGGTTCCCAGGTGCGTCAGCGATCCGTTTCCGAATGGTTTGGTAAAACCACAAACAGAATTGCGAAGTGTGCGGGCAATGATTTGGGCACCGGCCAACGATTTTTCTGAATACACCATCACCGGGTTGGCACATTTGATG
>CAYNVK010000369.1:0-4255 GCA_964400395.1 uncultured Lentimicrobiaceae bacterium
AGGTTTACACAGCAATTTGGTCATAGCATCGATTATTCTTCCCTATTTTATAATGGCAATGGCTACACCCGCGGCATTGATCTTTTGATGCAGAAAAAATACGGCATGTATTCAGGCTGGATTGGTTACACACTTTCGCAAACGCGGTATCATTTTCCCATCTACGGCGACGAATATTTTGCAGCCACACAGGATGTTACCCACGAAATTAAAATTGTGAACACTTTAAAAATCAAAAAATGGACCTTCTCGGCTACCTGGATCTTCGGCACCGGTATGTCGTACACCCGGCCAATTGGGGGATACGTAATGACCATGCCCGACAGCACCACCGTAAATGCAATAATACCGGGAACTAAAAATGCCTCACGCCTGCCTAATTACCATCGCCTGGATATGTCAGGGAAATACGACTTCAGCTTTGGTGAAATGGGCAAGGGAAGCATTAGTTTTTCGCTTTTCAATGTTTACAACCGCAAAAATGTATGGTATAAAGAATTTGAAGTTGACGACACAGGACTTACCGAAACCAACATCACCCTGCTGGGGATTACACCTAACATTTCACTTTCATTACAACTCAGGTAGCCATGAAAATAAACTTCCCGTTATTAATTTCGATCCTAGGCATTGCCGTCCTGGGTTCGTGCAGCAAAGAGTTAATGACTCCCATAACCGGCGATAATACCGCTGTAGTTGAATCGTACCTGTATGCCGGCGACACCGCCATCACCGTTTATATTTCCAAAATTATACCCTATAGCGATGATACATCCGATATGAAGGAAATGATTCCGGGAATGAGTGTTTTCATTAATGGCAATAAACTGTCAGAAATTGGTGATGGCATTTACCGGTTGAATCTGATGGATGGAAAAGTTACCGCCGGAGCAACCTATAATCTCCAATTCGAATATGGTGGAAAAAGTTTGTCATCACAAACCATAATCCCCGATGCTCCTCAGGATTTCAAAACCTCAGCATCCTATATTTATACTGACAGGGTAACATCCGGTACCGGTGGCCCGCCATCCAGGATTGATCCTGTGGAACTCAGCTGGACCAATACGGATGGATCATATTATTACCTTGTGGTTAAATATCTTGAAGCATCTCCTGACTACATTAATGGCGACATGGCTCTCGCTGACTTTCAGTTTGTTCAGAGTTCCACGCCAACCCAGGAAAGCACTTACAGGCTCGATCAGCGCAATATCAACTGTTTCGGGACATACATGATTCTTTTGTACAAAGTTAACCCCGAATTCAACGATGTTTTTACCAAAAACGGCAGCAATTCAAACAACCTGGTGAATCCAAACACGAATATAACCAACGGGTATGGCGTGTTTACAGGAATGAATGCGGATACACTGTATCTCGAGGTTATACCGAATTAATGTGCTGATGAATGGGTGCTGATAACTTCTGAAATTCCCGAATTCTGATCCTCATCGGCCATGATTAATACATCCCTGGCTTTGCAGATTTACTTTGACACCGGCGATCTGGGAGCCAGGAATGATCCATTTCACCTGGTTAATACAATTAATTTCAATAGTTAACGACTAAAAATTCAAAGTTATGCTAAAAAGCTTAACTGACGGGAGATGTGGCCCCTCTCCTCATGGAGAGGGGTCGGGGTGAGGTATTACTTGTTTATCAGTATTTTAACTCGTTTTATCGTTCATTAGTGAATTAATTTATATATAGAAGTATCGTTATACGTTATGGCTGCAAACGTTAAACAACACATGTTTACAAAATAATTTCTATGAAATTGGTGCAGAAAAAATCAGGTCGAGGCCTTTTGCAACTAAAAAATCCTTCGATTTAAAACCCATTTTAGCAAGGCTTCTTTTACTTTTGCAAAAAACTAGTTCAATGATTACGTTTCTGCTTTCCATTGTAGCGCTCATAGCGGGCTATTTCCTGTACGGAAAATTTGTAGAAAGACTTTTCAGGATAGATCCCTCAAAATTAACTCCTGCCAGTACATTAGCCGATGGCGTTGATTACGTACCCATGAAATGGCCCAAGATATTCCTCATCCAGTTTCTGAATATCGCCGGGCTTGGGCCCATATTTGGCGCCATTGCCGGGGCGGTTTGGGGTCCTGTAGCATTTGTGTGGATTGTTTTCGGGGCCATATTTGCCGGGGCGGTTCACGATTATATGTCGGGCATGATGTCGCTGCGCATGAATGGATTGAGCATTCACGCGATAGTTGGCCGATATATGGGCAATGGTGTAAAGCAGTTTATGAGTGTTTTCACAGTTGCCATGATGGTGCTTGTGGGCGCAGTGTTTATTATGGGGCCGGCCAAAATATTATCGGGCCTCACACCCGGCACCATAGGCGTAACAACCTGGGCAACCTTCATTTTTATGTATTATGTACTGGCAACCATGCTGCCTATTGATAAGCTGATTGGGCGCATTTACCCGTTTTTCGGATTTGCAATGCTTTTTATGGCAGTTGGCATCGGGGGCATGATGGTTGTGAAAGGACTGCCCGTCCCTGAGCTTATCCCGTCCAATTTTGTAAATATGAATGCTGATCCAGGGAAATTCCCCATATTCCCCATGCTTTTTGTAACCATAGCCTGTGGCGCCATTTCAGGGTTTCATTCCACACAATCGCCGCTGATGGCACGCTGCATTACCAACGAGAAATACGGTCGCAGGGTTTTTTACGGAGCAATGATAACCGAAGGACTTGTTGCATTAATATGGGCGGCAGTAGCTATGAGCTTTTTTGGCGGGGTTAGGGAACTCAATGAGGTGATGGCTACACAAAAAGGCAATGCCGCCTGGGTAGTGAACGAAATTTCCAATTCATTGCTGGGCCGGATCGGAGCTGTACTTGCCATAATAGGCGTAGTTGCTGCCCCAATAACCTCAGGCGATACAGCTTTCAGAAGCGCCCGCTTGATTGTAGCAGACTTTTTCCATTTCGAACAAAAAACAATCAAAAACCGCCTGATCCTGACATTACCCTTATTCGTTATAGGATTTTTGCTAACGCAGGTCGATTTTTCTATAATCTGGCGTTATATGGCTTGGTCGAATCAAACACTGGCCACCATAGTGCTTTGGACAATCACCATTTACCTTGCGGCTGAACAGAAAAATTTCTGGATTACCCTGGTACCTGCATTTTTTATGACTGCAGTTGTGTCGGCCTACCTGCTGGTAGCACCCGAAGGCTTTGCCATTAACACCTTTTATGGACAGATATCGGGAATTTGCATTGCAGTACTCACGGTGTTATGGTTCATGTTGTGGAGAAATTCGCTGGCAAAGGTTAAAACAGCTGATATTCCTATCAACCGAAACAAATAATTCTGGGCAGGCAGAAATATTAATCCTTGTGCGCATGCATAGCTGAAAAGTTGCAGATTTATCAGCAGCTTACAATTTTACAACTTTGTAACCCTTTACTGTTTTGTTATTGGTAATTACAACCAGGTACATACCCGGTGCAAACCGTGAAGTATTGACGAAAGTAACCTTACTTTCTATATTCTGGACTTGCAGTAAAACGCCGGTCAAGTTATAGACATATATTTTATATAAATCATAATCAGCATTCATTTTAACTTCCCAATGATCATACGAAGAAATAATTTCTGCTAAATTTTCAGTCTTTACGGTTTCCCTGATTCCATCAGAAAGCATCTTCTGGTTCGTGATGGTTATATGTATTGAACCCGAAACACCAGAGCCATCGTTGGCGAAGGCGGTAGCTTCAACTGCTCCGTTATTTTTAGCCGAAACAAGCCCCTCATCATTGATGGTTGCCAGGTTTGCACCACTGGTTATCGACCAGCTTACTGACATGTTGGTAGCATCAACAGGTAAAATGGCTGCGTTCAACTGAAGTGTTCCGTTATGGGTAAAAATTGAATCGGATCCGTTTTCGCCGGTAACAACGATGGAACTTACAAATACCAATTGGTTGGTTATGCTTACCTGAAACAAACCTTTAACACCTGAACCATCTGATGCAGTGGCTTGTATGGTGACCGACCCGTTTTTCACGGCTGTAACCAGACCGCTTTCGCTGATAGTTGCCAGGCCTGCGTCATCTTTTATAGACCATACAACGGTTTTATTTGTTGCTGTTTCAGGCAGCACGGTAGCGCTGAGCTGAAGCGAGCCTTTATCGGTCGATATTGTATTGGAGCCATCGGCGCCGGTGATGGTGATTGAACTGACCAGGGTTACCTGGTTGGTAATAAAAATTTCGAAG
>CAYNVK010000370.1:0-4242 GCA_964400395.1 uncultured Lentimicrobiaceae bacterium
TGATCGACAGTTCAAAAATAGCCATCCTGCTGGCTTCGGTTATAGCCGGAACACTTGGGCTTCTGGTACTAAAGCTCACACTTCCGCCGGCAGGCATTGCCCCTGACGAACACTGAAGGCTTGATCGGTTTTAAATACCTGCTGCCGTGCCTGCCTGTGTTGGCGTTGGAACAAATTCACTTTTAGTTTGTTATTGGTTACGAATGTAATCAGCAAATTAAAACTATAGTCATGGGTGATAACGACGAAAACCAGATTCCCAACGAATCCATTCAGACCTTTGAGGCCCGCAAAAGAATAGTCCTGGAAATCACAGGAAAGTTTAAGCCCGAGCGGTTTGTCTACCTGGTTATTTCAATACTTTCCTTTATCCTTATTGTATATCTTGCAGTTGATCTTTACCGGCAGGAGAAAATATCCTTCGACCAGGTTGCACTTTTTATCGGCCCCACCGGGTTCCTGGCATATGCCGTTTCGCGGGTGCTTTTTATGTGGTCAAAATCCATGAAAATTATTTTTACCGGTAAATTCTGAGCGATGGACGAAGAAGCACTGAACCAGGAAATAGAACAGCTGCGTGCCGATCTGAACCTGCATAAGATCGATCGCATATCGAAATACAGCCGCATTGGCGGGCTCAGCATACTGGTAATCCTGTTTGCCTTTTTTGTATATGGTTCCGTCAGGCTCAATACGCTGTATAAAGATGTTGAGCTGATAGAATCAAAAAAGCAAGCTGAAACGCTGAAATACAACACGCTGCTGTTCGAAAACAACGCCCTCGAAACCAAGAAGCAGCAACTCGAAAAGGAACTGATGACCACCTATGGCTTAACCGTTGATAATATCAAATCCATTTCTGGTAACCAGGTGCTCGAAAAAAGTATTTCGGCTAATGATGCTATAAAGACTTTGCTGCAACAATTTACGCCCGGGCAAAATGTTACTGTGCGGTATTACAGCAAAACCATTGACGAAAAGCGCGTGGTTATTGAGTTGCAGGCATTGGGATACAATTTTGAGGAAAAATCTGCCGCTGAATATATGAGCAAACGCGGCACCAACGCCATGTGGTTTGGTTCGGGAGTCGGTATTAAAGATGTTAAAATTGCAGCACTTGCCTTAATACGGGCGGGAGTTCCCATTAAGGGCATCAGGCCGTTCAAAAATAATGCCGCCAACCCTGCGTATAAGAAAAACATCATCGAAGTCGGGGCGTCGGTCGACCTGGATCAGAAACCGCCTTTAACCGTTCAGGATGTGTTATCGGCTAAGGCATTTACCCGCTGAACACTGAATTTTTGATTGACTATGCAGGACTGGACGTTTTGAATGAAATAAATTGCATTTCAGTCTCCCTGTCTCCCCCTCGCCCTTTCTCCTCTCGCCTCTTCGCCCATCTGAAAATTAATAATAATCATAAACGCACGCTCATATTCATCAAATCTTATTGCCATGAAATTTTCATCCCGATTAACATTTTTAATTGCAGGTTTAGTGATGTTCGCACTAACCACAACCAAACCAGTCCAGGCGCAGGAATCGCAACCAATGGCCGATACCCTGAATGCCATACCACCCGAAGTGCTGGTAATTCTTAAAAAAGGGTGTTACGATTGCCATGCCGAACCCGGTAAAACAATGGCGCTGACACATGTGAATTTTACCAAATGGAACGAATATTCTGCTGATAAACAAGCTTCGAAAGCCAGGGCAATTTGTGAGCAGGTAACCAAAGGGGAAATGCCCCCTAAAAAATACAAGGAATACAATCCTTCGGGCGTGCCTACGGCCGAGGAGTTAAAAATCCTCTGCGACTGGGTTGCGAAATACCAGGAAACCGAAAAAAAATAGACAGTGAGTATTCGCTGGACTTTATAATGTTTCAGGCAGTAGATTCTTAAAACCTGAATCCAACCATAACTATGTACCTGTAACCGAAGCCGGTTGTGTTTTTGGTGCCGGTCTCCTCAAATGTGCCCGGTTCAATTACTCGGTCGTAGCCGGGAATAATCTCGCCGAGTTTATCATTTATTTTCTGAAATATTTCCTGTTCCTGATCCGCATCAAGAGATGTACTCAATTCTGTTTTAAGTTTGTAATGTGAAATGCCGGGTCCGAAGAGAACCATATCGAGTGAAACGCGGTTCCAGAAGACAAACTGGTAGCCCAGTTGAAAGCCAAGTGTAGTTACCCTGAACAGTAAGTCAGCATCCAGTTGCCCGGTAAAATTTGCTGTATTGGCCTGCATCGAAATATTCCTTGTAAATGAGTTTAAGGCAAAATAGGGCCCTATATAAATACCGTGCGGCGAATTGTATTTATTTTCTTTAGCAAGGTAAAACCTGTAATCGCAGCTAAAGTTAAGGCCCCTGCTTTTTTTATCCTTATCTATTTCTTCAATTGAATCCGTGTTAATATTGATGAGCTGACCCAGCGAAAAAGTACCCACATTCAGCGAAAATGACTGGTGTTTGCCTACGGTTCTTTCATAACCGAGAATATAATTATTGCTGCCAAAAAACATGGGGTTGGTCAGGTTAATCTTAATCCCGTTCTTCCGGTCTTTACTTACAGCTATTGAGTCCTGGCTAAAAGCCGGGCTCACCGTCAGCAACATGATGGTGGATAACACAACCAGTCGGATTGTTTGTTGTAAAAATGTTTTCATGTGAATATTTTTAGACGATGAATGTTTCTGTAAGAGTTTTAAATGGTACATGCATTTACAAAAGTATAAATTTATTACCGGATCAGGTGATCTGTGCTGCCAGTTAGCAATTTTTCTTTACAGCGACCGTGCCTGGCGTTGATCAAAAAGAAAATGCTGTAAATTTACAGCTGAAATTGCCGGTTTGTAAACCAACAACATTGGCGGTTCCTTTTACCTGGTGTTCATTCGGGTTTACGAATGGACTTTTAACCTGACCCTGAATGCGAGCAATCCTTTTACATCTTCACCCGGTACGTGTAAGTGAACGATCAATCCGGTTCAACCGGACCTTTGGGCTGGGAGGCATGGCAGCTTTGTTAATTCTGATACAATTGATTACGGGCATTTTGCTGCGTTTTTATTACACCCCGGTTCCTTCCGAAGCTTACAACTCAGTAGTTTTTACCAGGACCCAGGTGTTATTTGGACAGTTTGTACGCAACATCCATTACTGGAGTGGAGTTTTCCTGCTGCTGGTTGCTTTCCTGCATTTTCTGAGGGTGTTTTTCACAGGGGCATATCGCGATGTTCGTAAAATGAACTGGCTTTTTGGATTGTTACTGCTGTTGCTGATCGTATTGTTGAATTTTACCGGGTACCTGCTGCCCTGGGATCAGCTGGCTTACTGGGCTATTACGGTAAGCACAAATATTATCGGGTATTTACCTTTGTTTGGCGAAAGCCTCCGTACCGCGGTACTGGCCGGAAAGGAGCTGAATGCCGAAACCCTGCGTACTTTCTTTACTTTTCATACTGCCGTTTTGCCCTTTTTACTGCTGCTGCTTGTGATGTATCATTTCTGGCGTGTGCGTAAAGCGGGGGGAATTATGCTGCCTGTTTCCGACGAAAAAGGCGAAATGGTGCCAAGCATGCCGAACCTGGTTTTTAAGGAATTTATTGTAGCCCTGGTGCTGATAGCCGTGTTGTTTACATTTTCAGTTCTTTTTAATGCACCTCTGCTCGAAAAAGCAAACCCGGCGTATAGCCTCAATCCCACCAAGGCACCCTGGTATTTCGCGGGTGTGCAGGAACTGCTCATGCATTTTCACCCGTTTTTCGCGGCTTTTATCATACCGGTCGGCGTGGTGGTTTTCCTGGCATGGATCCCTTATGTAAAGTATGACGAACCAGCCAATGGGCATTGGTTTATTTCGCCCGAAGGCAAAAAATCATCGAAAGATACTGCCCGGTCTGCAGCGATCATTACCATCGCCGGGATACTTTTTAACGAATACATCCTCAACTTCGAAGCTATGCTCTCGCCGGTGCCGGCTTTTATCAGCAATGGATTACTGCCGCTGCTGATCCTGGCAGGTTTTATGGCTGCATACTATAAATATTACCTGAAAAAATTCAGTCTGCCGAAAGCGGAAACAGTACAGGCTGTGTTTGTTTTTATTACCGTGGCTTTTATAGTGTTAACGATTGTCGGGATATTTTTCAGGGGGAAAGATATGGCGCTTACGTTTCCTTGGAATGTGTGATGTTGGATGTTGGATGTGGGATGTGGGATGTGGGATGTTGGATGT
>CAYNVK010000371.1:0-4233 GCA_964400395.1 uncultured Lentimicrobiaceae bacterium
CATTACCTGTTGCTGTTAAAGTACCTGGTGCTGCGTTGTAACATAATGGACTTGTTCCACCCGAGATGTTTGCAGTTAATGAAGCATAAACTGTAACTGTAATATTTGCACATCCGGAACTAAAAAGTGAGTTGTTATAATTTCTTGCATAATACACCGTTGTGGTTGATGGATTAACAGTAATTGAATTGCCGGTTCCAACCTGTGTACCACCGCAGCTTCCGGTATACCAGTAAACCGTACCCACAGCACCGTTGGCAGTAAGCTGGGTACTTGCGCCGTTACAAATTGGATTTACTGAAGCCGAAATTGAGGTTGGATCAGATGGCGGAGGAGTGCTTGATGTGGTGAAACTGACTTGTGCACCGTAAGCGGTACCATTTGCATTGGTGGCATAGGCTCTCACATAATAAGTTGTACCTGCCGACAGCGAAGTTATTGAGCTTGAAAAAGTGCCAGTTCCACTTCCATCAGAAGTATGGCTGTCGCTTATAGTTGGGGTTCCCGATGTATTCCAGCAAACGCCCCTGGCTGTAACCGCTGAACCTCCGTCGGCAGAAATATTACCTCCCGAAGCGGCCGAAGACCCTGTAATTGACGAAACGGATGTAGTGGAAACGGTAGGTTGTACTGATTCGTAAGCTGCATCGAAACACATTGTAAAAATGGTACCGCCGGCACCACCGTTATGCGAAAATTTTATCCAGGTATAAGGCTGAGTTGAATGAATCTTAATCCTGGCGCCTGCATTTCCTGAAGCTAAAGCATCGTTGCTACAGGTGAGCACATTACCCGAAATGGTCCATGCGCCGGAGCAGTCCCCGGCAACCATCACAATTGACGGTGTTCCATTGCTTACAGTTACTGTAAAAGCTTCTGTTGTATTGGTACCGGCCAGGTTATACATAATATCGTTTAACGCGATACTGAAGTTGGTCTGGAAAGTAGCCGGACCGCTTTGCCCGGTCCAGATGCTGTAGGCTTTTTCGTTAATACCACAGGCTGTGTATGCCGAACCGTAGGTGGTGAAATTTCCTGTGAGCTCTTTATCTACGGTAATTCCGTTGGCAGTAAAAGGAAAATCGTTGTATCCCTTTTCGGATGTGCAGGTTTGTGCATACAATCCTGATATCCCGAAACATAAGATAGCAATCAGTAGTAAAAATATATTTTTCATAACTTTTATTTTAAGTTGACGTTTTAATTTCTGCTGTTGACCTGGGTTTCGGAAACTTCCCATGCATCATTCACTTTTTGCAGGGTAAGCTTTAGCTCGATTACCTTAGGCTGAGTTTTATAATCGTAAGTGTATTCGTAAAATACAATGGCAAAAGTTGGTGTGATTTCACAATTCTTAAAAAGGAAAAAAGCATTCTCAATTGAAGGAGAGGCTTGCGACATGGGCAAAAATTTGAGCCTTTCTCCATTTTTTGAAACATTCAAATCGATGGAGAAAATAGTTGGAGCCCAGTAATTAATATACACTTCGTCCGGCTTCCCGTTTTTATCAATCGGAATGTATGGTTGAAGTTCCGGAAGGTCAATGCATTTCTGCAAAATAGTAGTCATATCATTTTGTGTTTGTCCCCACGAACATACTGCCCCAAGCAGCATGATGAAAATCAGATAGTATCGCTTCATATTTTATTTGTTTTAAGGTTTTGCTTAAGGTGTATTCTTTTTGTTTAACTCCAATCTCTTGGCATGGTCTGGAGATCTGGCATGCAACTGAAATCCAATTGTTTGCATGCGATTGCTGTGAATTTTTATTTCTTTCATATCCATTATTTTATTATCAATTTTTCAGTATTCAATGAGTTGATTTCAATTTAATCAGCAGATTAAAGTCGGGCATTTCATTTTTTTCAGGTTTAAAACCGACTTAAAAAAGTGCCATTTTTTTAGCTTAATCCCTGGTCAGCCTTGTTCCCTTTTCGGTGTTTAATGAGGGTTACTTTCTGCATTACAAAAGAAAACTATTCGGAGCCCTTTGTATGTAGCTGAAATGCTGATTTTTCTGTAGGATATTTCCTACACGGAATGCGGATTGTTGAATACAACAAAAAAAAATTCCCCTGGCGGGGAATGGAATACAGCAGTAAATTTTACCTGGATTATTAAATAAAACTGAGCTGCGTGCGCTGCAGACTCACAGGATCACGTTCGGAACATGAACGATTAAATCAGATTTTTTTCGATACAGTATTTGGTCAGTTCGGTGTTTTTAGAGCAATTCATTTTCTCCATAATCCGGCTGCGGTATGTACTAACCGTTTTATTCGATATAACAAGGTCCTTAGCAATTTCAACCAGCGACTTTCCGGTTGCCAGTTTAATCATAATATCAAATTCCCGGCCCGAAAGGATTTCGTGTTCCTGCTTGTTTTCTTCCTTCGATATATGGAGTGCCAGGTTTTCGGCAAGCGATTGTGAAATATACTTCTGACCATCGGCAATGCGTTTTATGGCCACAATTAATTCTTCCGAAGCCGTATCCTTGGTCAGATAACCTGAAGCGCCCAGGGCAAGCGCTCTTCGGGCATATTGTTCCTGTGGATGCATACTTAACATCAGCACGTTGGTTGCAGGCCATCTGTTTTTTACAGCCTGAAGTATTTCGAGGCCATTTTTATCGGGTAGTGAAATATCCAGCAAAATAATATTGAAAACCTCCTTTTCGCACAAATTCATAAGTTCTTTGCCCGATCCTGCTTCAGTGATTACCATACCGGGCTGCGATTGCCCCAGTATCTGCTTTAAGCCATCACGCACAATTTTGTGATCGTCACATATCAGGATTGTCATGGAACTATCAATTTTTATAGGGAATAGAAAGTGTAATTACTGTTCCTCTGTTTGTATTGTTACCTATGGAAAAAGTACCCCCCATGGAGTCGGCTCTTTCTTTCATGCTTATCAGCCCGAATGAGTTTTTAGCCGTGCGTTGCAAATCAGTAATACCAATGCCATTGTCACCGATCCATAAAATTACATTTCCCCCATTTCGGGAAAGTTTTATTTCAACTGTTGATGCTTTTGAATGGCGGGCAATATTGGTGAGCGATTCCTGCACAATCCTGTAAACGATAAGCGAAGGCTCCGGCGACAATTCAATGGTATTATCCATATCGCAGAAAACCTTAATACCTGTTCGCTGCGAGAATTCGTTGCTATGCCAGTCGATGGCTGCTACCAGGCCTAAATCTTCAATAATATCAGGCCGCAACTGTGATGTTATGCGTTGCACTGTTTTGATGGTATCTCCAACCAGGTCGGAAACTTTGGCTATCCTGGAAGCAATTTCAGGGACAGCAACATTTTGCCTGATAAATCCCAGGTCAATTTTTACGGCTGTTAGCGACTGGCCGAGGTCATCGTGCAGGTCGCGCGAAATGGTGATACGCTCGTTTTCACGAACCTGGTTTATATATTGGGTTAATTTATGCAATTGCTGAAGCGAACTGTTTAATTCTTCCTCCATCGCTTTTCGCTCAGTAATATCAGTTCCAACGCCTATCAGGTAAAATCGACCATCTCTTTCAAATTTCAGTGTGTTCAAAATAAAAGGGATAGCACGCTTATCTTTAGTCATCAGCAATGCTTCTATTGATGCTTTCCCTGTTTCGGTAAGTGACTCGAGCGATTTCATCACAGCATCGTGGGTTTCAGGATGGTGCCACTCAAGCACATGTTTGTTTTTCATTTCTGAAGCCTCATATCCAAAAATACTTTCATGCTGCTTGTTCCAGGTAACCATGCGCATTTCGGGATATGTATACAGGTAGAATATTCCGGGAATACTCTGAAGCAGGGCGCTTGAGAATTGTTGTTCCCTTTTTAGCTTTTCCTCCCTTTTGCGGAGCGCATCGTTTGACCGGATAAGCTTTGCTGCAGAATTTTTCAATAATTCAACCTGCCGGGCAATGGTTTGTTTTTGTTCAAAAAGGTCGAGAAACACCTTAATTTTCCCCAGTAATACCTGGTTGCTTACTGGCTTAAAAATATAATCAACAGCCCCGGAATTATAGCCCTGGAATTCGTCTTCCTCGTTAACATGTTTGGCTGTAATAAATATCACCGGGACTTTTTCCCCCGACCTTTCCTGGTTTAGCTTCTGAGCAAGTTCATACCCATTCATGCCTGGCATCATTACATCGAGGATTGCGAGGGCTAAGTCCTTATTTTGCGATTTTTCAAGAGCTTCAGCACCCGATAGCGCTTTTACCAGGTTGA
>CAYNVK010000372.1:0-4232 GCA_964400395.1 uncultured Lentimicrobiaceae bacterium
CCAAATCGCGCGATGTAAATACCCAGGCTGTGTTCAGTCTTAAGGGTAAACCGCTGAACTGCTACGGGAAAAGTAAAAAAGTAGTTTACGAAAACGAAGAATTCAACCTCCTGCAGGCAGCGCTGAATATTGAAGACGATATAGAAAACCTGCGGTACAATAATATTGTTATTGCCACCGATGCCGATGTGGACGGTATGCATATCAGGCTGTTGCTGCTCACGTTTTTCCTGCAGTTTTTCCCCGACCTGGTGAAATCGGGCCATGTTTATATTTTACAGACGCCTCTTTTCAGGGTTCGGAATAAGAAAAAGACGAACTATTGTTACTCCGAACAGGAACGGATTGATGCCGTGAAGGAACTCGGGCCAAACCCTGAGATTACCCGTTTTAAAGGTCTTGGTGAAATATCGCCTGATGAATTCCGCCATTTTATTGGTGCATCCATGCGCCTCGACCCGGTAATACTGAAGCATCTTTCTGAAATTGAAGGCCTGCTCTCGTTTTATATGGGAAGCAATACTCCCGAACGCCAGTTATTTATTATTGATAATCTGCGCAACGAAGGCGAAATTGAAGAGAAAATTCTGGAAGAAGTTGCCTGAGCCAGCTACGGTGTTGTGTAAATTTCAATCAGTTTGATGCACCTGTTGGGCTTTTTGCCGATTTGCTCGAAGTGGTAGGCTATGCTTCGTAATTACTTTTTGTGTCTGAAATCCCAGGGTGCCACCGGATCGGGCTGGCTCCATAATCCAACTTTTTTAGCACGTGCTTCTGTTTCGAGTTGCGCCAGTTCAGGATCGTTGTTAAAGTCCTTGTAATGCCAGGCAAGTCCTTTGCGGAGCAGTTCCTTGTTAATGCAAACATCATTCACGTACACAAATGCAAGTGTACGGCCATAGGTATCAACGCCTACTTTTTCGACCCGCACACGTTTTTCGAAACACAATGCCACGGTAGCCATTTTAGCACTGTCGCCATAGGCTTGTTTCGATTCAGGGCAGTCAATGCCTTCCAGCCTGACTATCTGCTGGGTTTTATCATCCAGTTTCACAACTATTGCATCGCCGCTTGTAACTCCTATTACCTTTGCTTTAAAGCTTTCGTTAGCCGGTAAAAGGGCAAAAAGAAAAAGTATCCATAAAGTCTTCATCACTTTAAATTTTTTACAAATGAAACTTTAGATGTTTATTGTCTGAGTTACTATGCCGGTATCTTATTTTTTATCAGCATTTGACGATTCAGCCGGTTTGGGCTTTGATTCCGGCGATGGACTATTGGGCTCGTAGGTTTTTTTATGCTGCCAGCAGTATTTCGATCCTTCAATGGCAGGTCGGCTGCATCTTTTCCCTGAACTGGTTAATGCCTGGCATTGCCAGTCGTTTGCAGGTTTGGCAACTACCGTTTCTGTTTGAGTTGCAGGCGCAGCTATTGCAGCTGCCGTTTTTGACTTATGCGGCTGCGCTGTGTCTAAATTAACGAGCTCATTTTCAATCCAGGTAAATTCTTCGTCCAGTGTTTTGTTCTGTTGTGTTAATGTATCAATGATCCTGGCAAGAGAATCGACTTTGGCTGAAAGCATTTTAACCTCTTGATTTGGGAACATGGAGCAGGAACTCAGTACACTGATAACCAGGGCAAGGATAAATGTGTATTTCATGGTTAGTATGTTTTAAGATTTAAGTGCTAAACCGTTCAAGCGAAAACTTCAGGACCTTATTTGTTAAATGGAACAACTAATTTAAGGTAAAGTTGTAAAAGCCGGTTCAGTAGTTTTTTAGATGAACTCATTTTTGAAGTCCTGGATCCGGATATTTTGATGAGCCAAAAAATGAGTGCAGCCTGGTGAATTGTTGCGGGGCTCAACAGAAGTAGAAACAAAGATAATAAAAATTGAATCCAAGGCTTGGATGTTTTATTCGCTTTGCGATTTGTATAAGATGAATTTTTGTTGAAATACTTTCAATTATAGGTATCTAATTGCTTCAATGACAATAACAAGGATAATGATTCGTCTGCTGGGTGCAGATAAAATAATGCATATGGATGTGAGTCAATTGAAGTACGTTGAACGAGGCTGGGGTCATATCTTGTAGCTGCTGTTTTAATCAGGATTTGAAATTCATCTGCTACATGGATCATGGATTTCAACAGTCAACAATAGCTTGCCATATCAACTATTGGTAATGATTACCTCATAGTTTCCGGGCTGTAAAATTTCGAATGTAAGATTACACTGGCGGATACCGCCAGTAGTGCGAATCTGAAAAGTAACTATACAAAGTGTTGGACAAGTATAGTTGTAGATTACTGCATTTTTGCTTTCTTTAACCACCTGCCCGGTCGAAGTGGTGATGTTTAATCCCTCAGGTACATTTTTAAGCATGGCGCCATAAAAACTTACTTTAATCTGCATGGCTTTGGAATCGAGTCTTTTGATGGAATATGCTTCAATGCCCGACAGACTTGTAACCCGGTATAATTCGTCGGGATCGGAAGTGCCGACGTATTCGTCATTTTTCCAATATCCACGCTGTACGGTTGTTTTTCCGTTAGTGATGATGGTAAATTTACCTTCCCCGTTTTTCATTCCTTTGTTCCAGTAACCATCAAAAACATTGCCGTTGCTGTAAGTGTATCTGCCTTTTCCATCAGGCAGGCCATCTTTAAACATCCCTTTGTATGAATCCTGGCCGGTGGCTGTTCCCTTGCCGTTTGCCAGCCCGTTGCTGCATTTGCCTTCGTAGGTTCCCGAAATTTCTTTTAACAGCACTGCACAGCCTCCTGAATGCTGAGCCATGGATAGCGTTGTTGTGAACACAAATATTGTGATTATAAATGCTTGTTTTAAATTCATTGTCAACACTGTTTATCGGATATGTGAAAAATGTGTAGTGGGATTATTGTAAAACTGCAGACAGTTGAATATTTTCCGGATGTAAATTATTGTTTTTAAGGAGATTTCATACATTCAGATCAATTACTGATTTTTTGCAGATTTAAAGTTCAGGTTTTAGTTAATATTTTCGCAATCGCCCCTCGCCGGTTCTCCTCTTCGCCCCTCTGAAAGTTAAAAACCATTATACTAGAAAGACTCTTAGTCTTTTTGTATCCCATAATTACATTTGAATCGAAAAACCCATTTAATACAATTCCATAAAGGCTTTGCCCAGATTTTTAATGATATCGCCAGCCGAAAGTGCCTCGTAGCCGGTTTCTTCGAGTGCCAGGTCCCCGGAAAGCCCATGCAGGTAAACGCCGAGGATACATGCTTCGGTTTGGTTATATCCCTGTGCCAGCAAGGCGGCAATTATACCGGTGAGAACATCGCCGCTGCCGCCCGTAGCCATGCCCGGGTTTCCGGTTGGATTAAAATAGCAATTTCCCAATGGCGAACAAACTACCGTGTAGGCACCTTTCAGTACTATATTTAAACTGTACCTGATACACATGGCCCGGAGTACCTCCAATCGGTCGAAACTATTCAGGGTTTTACCTGACAGCCTTGCAAATTCTCCCGGGTGTGGGGTTAGCACGGTGCCTTTGGGCAAAAATGCCAGCCAGGTAGGGTTGTCGGCCAATATATTGAGTGCATCGGCATCGAGCAGCATCGGCGTGGATGCCTGTTGTATGAGATGTTTAAGCATTTTGCCAGTATCTCCTGATGTTCCAAGGCCAGGGCCTGCGGCTATAGCAGAGTAAGCATCCAGCCGCGGTAGCTGGGTGCAACAATCCGGGTCAGCATCCAACGATACCATTACTTCGGGTACCGCTGTTTGTAATACCTGGTAACCATTTGCCGGCAGGTGTATGGTAACGAGGCCTGCACCTGAATGAAGGCATGATTTGGCCATCAAAACTGCAGCCCCGTTTTTACCGCGACTCCCGCCAATCAGCAGGGCATGGCCGAAGTTCCCTTTATGTGCAAACCGGGGCCTGTGTTTCAGCATCCCTTTTGCATCAGTATATTCAACCAGGTAATTTGCACAAGGCTCTCCGGTAATAAAATCGGGGTTTAAGCCGATGTTAAGCACATGCCAGTGCCCAACCAGGAATTCGTTTTCCGGAAAAAGGAAAGCTAATTTCGGAAACTGGAAACTAAGGGTATAATCTGCTTTTACAATGGTATCTTTCGCGAGGTCGACAGGCTGGCTGGCGAACAATCCCGAAGGAATATCGATAGCAATTACAATCCCCGGGCTCAGGTTAATTTGAGTGACAATATCCCTGTA
>CAYNVK010000373.1:0-4225 GCA_964400395.1 uncultured Lentimicrobiaceae bacterium
ACGAATCGGGAAGGATACGGATTTTTACCTCGAAGTTGGTAACCTGGTCGGCACTCACACCTACGGTATTGGCGGAGGTACTGATTTCGGTTACAAGGCCTTTAAATTTGCGGTTCTGATAGGCATCAACTTCAACCAGGGCAGTATCGTGAAGCGCAACGCGAACAATATCATTCTCATTTACACTTACCTTAACTTCCATGGTTTGCAGGTTGGCGATGCGCAGAATTTCGGTACCCGAACCAAATTGTGAAGCTCCGGCTACACGTTCGCCTTTTTCGATATTGAGTTTCGAAATGGTTCCTGCTACCGGCGCGTAAATTGATGTTTTCGATAGGTTTTCCTTCGATTCCTTAACGCCGGCTTCGGCACTCTTCACATTGAAAGCTGAAGCTTTAATGCTCTCTTCGGCAGCTTCAACTTCGGCCAGGGCGACTTCATAATTCGACTTTGAAGTTTCGAACTCAGCATCGGAAATGGTTTTCTGGTTATGCAGTTTCTCGTTACGGTCGAACGAACTTTTTGCATTGAGGAACTGTGACTTAACCTGTGCGAGTCGGGCTTTGGCATTAGCAAGGTTAGCCTGTGCGGTGTTAAGTGCAGCTACGGTACGATCGTAATTCGAAATATAAATTTCGGGATTTATTTTGGCCAGCAATTGACCGGCTTTAATCAGATCGCCTTCTTTTACATAAAGTTCAATGATTTCGCCCGATACGTCAGGCGAAAGCTTAACCTCGAATTCGGGGGCAATTTTCCCATTGGCGGAAACCACCTCAACGATGGTGCGCTTTGTGACTTTTTCGGTAGCAACTTTTGTTTCTTCGGTTTTACCGATAAGCCCTTTTTTCTTGGCCACAATACCGGCAATAAGGGCTACTCCGACAAAAATAATGAGTATCCAGATAATTCTTTTCTTGGTGAACATTGTTAAAATGGATTAAATGATAAATAATTTAGTGTCTGTTTATTGCGGGGGGGGGTATGCTGTTACAACTTGCGTTTAAGGGATAATGGCTTGCCCATGTAGAAGTCGAGAACAGTACTTTTAAAAATAAACTCGTACTTGGCGCGAAGCTGATCGGATTCGGCTTTTTCGAGATCTTTTTTGGCATTGTTGTAATCAACCGAGTTTAGTGTGCCAACATTAAATTTCTGCTCAGCATACCTGAACGATTCGTGCGCTGCATTTACACCTGCTGTGGAAGCCTCGTAATTATTGAGAGCTGCTTTGGCATCAACGTAAGCCTGCTGGATGGTTTTGCGAAGTTGCAGCTTGCTTAGTTCGAGGTTGTATTTCTGGTTTTCAACATTAATTTTTGCACGGCTAATGTTGGTTCGGGTCGACCAGCCATTAAAAATCGGAACGTTCAGATTTATCGAAAATGATTTGTTAAAGTTATCGTTTATCTGGTCGTTCCACGATTTGGTTATATATTCATTAGTTAAAGTATCGAATACTTGCGCGGCACCCGAGTATCCCGTTCCCAAGGATCCCTGTAGGGAGAGAGTTGGTGACTGCCCGCCCTGTGCCATCGACAATCCAATTTCGGAACTTTTCACCTTCGACTGAGCGCTTTTAATGGAAGGCTGGGTTTCGAGCGCATATTCATAAATCTGGTCGGGTTTAATTGACAGCGAGGGCTGGGTGGCCATATCCAGGTCAGGATATTCAATTTCGAAGCCATCGAGGTTAGGCAGGTCGAGCATTTGAGCCAGGGTAAGGCGGGCGATAAAAAGGTTATTCTGGGCACTGACAAACTGCGAATTTTCTGAAGCTTTCTGAGCTTCTATGGTAAAATAGTCGCCCTCGGCAAGTGCACCGGCATCAACAAGTGTTTTCAGTCGTTGTGCCTGCAGTTCAGTAGCTTTTAATTGCTTTTCGGCGGTTTTGGCTAATTCATTGTAAAACAAAATCTGCAAATAACCAGTGGCAATATTCAGCGAAATATCATCCATAAATTTATCGGTCTCGTAACGCGTAGCTTCAAGATCGGATTTACGCTGTTTCACCTGGTTTATTTTCTGAAAACCATCGAATAGCGTTAAACTCGAACCCAGGTAAAAGTTATCTGTCTGTACCCTGCTTGTAGCAAACTGGTTGGTATAACGGTCAACGGTTTGACCAAAGTTGTAACCGTGACTCGCGCCACCGTTTAGGGAAGGAAGCAGGCTCAGCTTGTCCTGCTGCAACAGCGCCGACTCACTTTTAACCTGCAGCAACTGCTGTTTTACCTGTATGTTATTGGAGAGGGCATATTCAACACATTTCTCCAGTGTCCACACCTCCTGCGATTTCACTGCCGTTATAAGCAGGAAAAAGGGGATTATTAAAAAAATTTTTCTCATTGAAAGGATGTTATAAATTCGGAACTTAGTATGATGTATGTTATTGAATTAATTTTACAAAGTTATTGTAACCCTGATATAAACACATGTCGAACACAAAATTATTTGCGTTTTTAACAATCTTTTTAATGTTATACACGCACAACACCTCTTTTGCCCAATTTCCGGCCAACGAAAACAAGGCAAAACCGGTGTATAGTGATACTGTTGAAGCAACACATTACGACATCCATTTAACAAGTATTCATCAGACGAATAAAACCATCGAAGGTTACACAACAGTATCGCTGTCGGCTAAAACAGGGCCGTTATCCGCTGTCAGGCTCGAACTTGCCAGCCTGAAAGTAGATTCAGTTTTTATCGGTGTAAATCGAACTACCGCATTTTCGCAGGTCCCGAATCAGGTAATTATTACCTTGCCGAAGCCTATTGACAGCGGCGAAAAAATTAAGGTTACAGTATACTACCACGGGCATCCTTTTGTTGATCCCAGCGGCTGGGGAGGTTTTCACTTTTCGGGCGATTATGCGCTGAACCTGGGGGTAGGCTTTGATGCCATACCGCATAACCTCGGGAAAGCCTGGTTTCCATGCATCGACGATTTCCACGACAGGGCACTTTATGATATCTATTTGACAACCAGCAACAATAAAAAAGCCATTAGCGGAGGAAGGCTCATCGAAGTGCTCGATAACGGGAATAACACATCCACCTGGCATTGGAAAACGGATTATACCATCCCCACCTACCTGGCTTCGGCTACCACAGGAAAATATGAACTGGTCGCCGACACGTTTAACGGGCAGCAAGCCAGGATACCGATCACAATTTACTGCAGGCCATCCGATACCGCCAAAACAGCCGGAACCTTTGTTCACCTGCAGCAGATACTCCAGATTTTCGAAAAATATTTTGGTCCGTACCCGTTCGAGCGGGTAGGGTTCAGCGGTTCGCCGGGCGGGCTGGGTGCTATGGAACATGCATCTAACATAACCTATCCTTTTCGCGGCTGGACCGGCACCACCGACCAGGAATGGTGGTATGCACACGAACTATCGCATATGTGGTTCGGCGATAAAGTTACCTGTGCATCGGCTGAGGATATGTGGCTTAACGAAGGCTGGGCCGTGTGGTGTGAGTCGCTGTTTCGCGAAGGAATTTATGGACAAAAAGCTTACAAGGACAACATGCGCTCAAAACTCAAAGATGTACTGCAATCGGCCCATATCACCGATGGGGGATATTATGCATTATTTGGAATTCCACAAACCCTCACTTACAGCACCACAGTTTACCAGAAAGGAGGACAGGTGGCGCATACGCTGCGCGGATATATGGGCGACAGCTTGTTTTTCGGGGCTATTAAAGCCTACCTGAATCATTATGCCTATCAATATGCATCAACACAAGACCTGGAAAAATTCCTGGAAAAATACAGCGGTATGAACCTGGAGCCATTATTTGAGGCGTGGGTTTACCAGCCGGGATTTCCTCATTTTTCAGTCGATTCAGTTACAACAAGCAAGGGTAAAAACGAGTACGAGGTAACTGTATTTGTACGTCAGCGGATGCTGGGCCGAACCCAATATGCCAGTTACAACCACCTGGAAATTACTTTTATGGATAAGAAATGGCGTTCCGTTACTGATACACTGGTGTTCTCTGGCCCTACAGGCAGTAAGACTTTTCACCTGCCTTTTTTACCGGTAGCTGCCATGGCCGATATGGATGAAAAAATTTCGGATGCCACTACCGACGAAGTTAAAACAATAACCCGGCCGGGACAGGTTGATTACCCCCAGGAGTTTTGTACGGTAATTGCTGAAAAAGTGCCCGATTCGGCATTGGTTAGAATTACCAACAACTGGATAGTGCC
>CAYNVK010000374.1:0-4220 GCA_964400395.1 uncultured Lentimicrobiaceae bacterium
GAAAAACACATTACTCAATCATTGTGTATTCTAAAAGAGATATAAGAAGCATTTCAACTCTTGCCTGCCTCCTGCTCTTTTTCGAGACTCAGTTTCAAAATTGCAAAAATCAGTACCGCAGCACTTATCCATTGAATAGGAGTCAGCGTACGGTTGTTGACGAAATAATCGAAAAAGATGGCCGAAACAGGGAAGCACAATTCGCAGATAGTGGCAAGCATGGCGCGAATGCGGGTAAGCCCAAAGTAATACAGAAAAATAGCACCCGAACCGGTAGTAATGCCAATAATAACAAATATCATCCACTGAAAGCCGTTAATTTCGGGAATATGTTTCAACATGCCTGTGGATAAAACATACAGGAGCATAATGAAACTGGTAAATGCATACCGGTAAAACGTAGCTGTAAAAAATGAAAATTTACGCAATACTTTCTTACTAAATACGGTAGAACTCCCGAACGAAAATGCAGCCAGCAGCGAAAATGCGGCTGCCAGAGCAGTGCGGCTATGGGTTTCCATATCAGGTACATGAAGCCCGAAAGTGAGAAAATACCCAGCAACAATAGCCAGTGCCGACCAAAGTAAAAAGTTACGTTTTAATTTTTCGCCCAACAACAAGGCAGCAAGCGTTATAGCAAATACAGGCTGTAGTTTCTGCAACAGTACTACAATGGTAAGTGCTTTAAAGTTAACCAGGAATAGCGCTTTAACAATCGCCAGTGTACCGACAGCCCCTCCAAAAAGCGAAAGCAAAAAGAACAACAGAACATCGCCCATGGTAAAATTCTTCAGGTACCGGTACTGCCTGTACATGAAAATATTCATAATCAGGAAAGGAAGCGCATGGAAAATAAAAACGACCAGGCCGATATCGAGGCTGTATAAACGTGGGGTAAGCACTACCCCATCGAGCCCCCATAAAATAGCAGCAACACAAATAGCCATTGCCCCGGTATAAACTGTCCTGTTAAATTTCATAAAGGCTGATTTGTTTTTTTTCAGTAAGCGGTTGCAAAAGTACGGTTTTTCTTTTACTGACTGGTGGTTTGCCAGTTGCAATCCAGGGGTAACAACGGTAAAACGTTTTGGATGTTCATAATTAACGACTGAACAAAAATGCAATAAACGCCTGTTTAACTGTTAGTTAAATACAAATAAAATGAATATCCAATAAACTTCATGAAATATTTAACAATAGTTCAGATTTTTAATGGTATCACATTAAGATTATTATCTTTGCCACATCAAAAAAAAACGCTACAAAACTCATATCTATATGATTACCAACAACTTTATCAATCGGCATAACGGGCCAAGGAAGTCCGAAACGGAACTTATGCTGAAAGCCATCGGTGTAGAAACACTGGACCAACTAATTGACGAAACCGTACCAGCCGCCATCCGTCTTGCTAAACCATTAAATCTGCCGCCGAGTTTAAATGAATATGAATACCTGAATCATATTAAAGCACTGGCTTCGAAAAACAAAGTTTTTAAAACCTATATCGGGCTGGGATATTACAATACCATCACCCCTTCGGTAATTTTGCGCAATGTTTTCGAAAACCCGGGATGGTATACTTCATACACTCCTTACCAGGCTGAAATATCGCAGGGGCGACTGGAAGCTTTGCTCAATTTCCAGACCATGGTGAGCGATCTTACCGGCATGCCTTTGGCAAATGCATCGTTGCTCGACGAAGCTACTGCGGCCGCTGAAGCCATGATCATGTTGCACAATGCCCGATCAAGGGAAGCTGTTAAAGCCGGAGCCAATACATTTGTGGTTGCCCATAATACTTACCCGCAAACCATTGAAGTACTGCAAACCCGTGCCAGGAATCTTGGAATAGACATTGAAATAAAATCGTGTGAAGATTTTGAACCTGCATCCCATATTTACGGGCTGTTGCTCCAATACCCGAACCAGTATGGTGAAGTTCACGAATATCGTAAACTGGTTAACCGGGCCCACGAAAACGGCATTGCTGTTGCAGTGGCAACCGATCTTTTAAGCCTTACACTGCTCACACCTCCCGGCGAATGGGGTGCAGATGTGGTTGTAGGATCAACACAGCGTTTTGGAATTCCGATGGGATTCGGCGGCCCTCATGCAGCATTTTTTGCCACAAAAGAGGATTACAAACGGTTCATTCCCGGACGTATTATTGGAGTATCTGTTGATGCCCAGGGCAACAGGGCGTTGCGCATGGCATTGCAAACCCGCGAACAACACATCAAACGCGAACGTGCTACTTCAAATATCTGCACAGCTCAGGCTTTGCTAGCTATTATGGCCGGAATGTACGCTGCATACCACGGTCCGAAAGGGTTGCGTGAAATTGCAAGGCATATCAATATACTGGCAGGCGTGCTATCTGCTGAAGTTCAGAAATTGGGTTACAAACAATTAAATGCCAATTTCTTTGATACGCTGCTCATTAGTCTTCCTGAAGATGTCAGGATCGAAAACGTGAAGAAACTGGCACTCGAAAGCCAGGTAAACTTTAATTATATTGACCAGGATAAAATCGGTATCAGCCTCGATGAAACCACTTCGCTCGAAGATGTTAACCTGCTGCTCCATATTTTTACTTCGGCTGCCAAGAAACAATTTACTGAATTTGTCTGCAACCCGGCTGAATGCAGCCAGATCCGTACTTTTGCCCCAAGCATGGAAAGAGAGTCGGAATATCTCACAGCCCCGGTTTTCAACAGCTATCACTCAGAAACCGAAATGATGCGGTATTTGAAAAAACTCGAAAACCGTGACCTGGCGCTGAACCGAAGCATGATACCACTGGGATCGTGCACCATGAAACTGAATGCTGTTACTGAGCTTATACCCCTGAGTTGGCCGGAGTTTGGAGCAATACACCCGTTTGCCCCTGCCGATCAGACAGAAGGATATACCATCCTGATTCGCGAACTTGAGAAAGCGTTGTGCGAAATTACCGGGTTCAAAGCCGTATCAATGCAACCAAACTCGGGTGCATCGGGCGAATATGCAGGATTGCTTGTAATTAAAGCGTACCACGAAAGCCGTGGAGAAGGACACCGCAAGGTTTGTCTGATTCCGGCCTCTGCCCACGGAACTAACCCGGCCAGTGCTGCCATGGCAGGCATGCAGGTAGTAGTTGTAAAAACTGATCCCGACGGTAATATCGATATGGCCGATTTACGGGAGAAAGCCATCAAACATAAGGATGACCTGGCTGCCCTGATGGTTACCTATCCTTCAACCCACGGTGTGTTCGAAGAGAGCATTCTCGAAATTGTTGCCCTGGTTCACGAAAACGGAGGCCAGGTTTATATGGATGGCGCAAACATGAACGCCCAGGTAGGGCTCACCAATCCCGGAACCATAGGCGCTGACGTTTGTCACCTGAACCTTCACAAAACTTTTGCTATTCCTCACGGCGGTGGTGGCCCGGGCGTAGGGCCTATAGGCGTAGCCGAACACCTGGTTCCGTTCCTGCCGGGACATCCGGTGGTTAAAACCGGTGGTAACCAGGCCATAAAGGCGGTAGCTGCAGCACCCTTCGGAAGTGCCCTGGTACTGCCTATTTCCTATGCATACATCAAAATGCTGGGTGGCGACGGGCTTACCGAAGCTACAAAATATGCAATCCTGAACGCTAACTACATTAAATCGAAACTCGAAAATCATTACAAAATACTTTATACCGGAAGCAAAGGCCGCATTGCTCACGAGTTGATACTCGATTGCAACCAGTACCTGAAAACCGCTGATGTAGCCGTAATTGATATTGCCAAGCGACTGATGGATTATGGTTTTCATGCACCTACAGTTGCTTTCCCGGTTGGGGGAACGCTCATGGTTGAACCTACCGAAAGTGAGCCTTTGAGCGAGATTGATCGCTTTGTTGATGCTATGATCAGTATCAGGAAAGAAATTGCTGCTATTGAAGAAGGAAGTGTGGATAAACATGAAAACCTTATTAAACATGCTCCGCATACCCTGGCAATGGTGGCAACTGACAACTGGTCGTATCCGTATACCCGCGAAACAGCTGCTTTCCCGGTACCTATGGCTAAAGAAGACAAGTACTGGCCAGCGGTTACCCGTATTGACGATGCCTGGGGCGACAGGAATCTTGTTTGCACCTGTGCTCCGATCGAAAGCTACGCTTAAATCAATTAGCACATACCTCTAATGTAAAAAACCTCAGTCATAAAGGCTGAGGTTTTTTCTTT
>CAYNVK010000375.1:0-4218 GCA_964400395.1 uncultured Lentimicrobiaceae bacterium
TTGTTGAATATGAGCAAAATGGAGAGGATAGGGCGCAATATGGCCAGCAATTATTAGCCAGCCTTGCACGCGAAATTAATATCAAGGGGCTGGGGGAGACCAACCTGAAGTTATGCCGCCAATTCTATGTTGTATATCCTGAAATTCAACATTTACTTTCTGGTGAAAATGATCATCTGATTCCTTATTCAATTCGTCAGACACTGTCTGACGAATTACAATTGGCAGTTAATGACTCATATACAAAAAGTCAGACACTGTCTGACGAAACAGCGAGCAATTTTTCAGAGAAAAGGAATTACCTCCTTCAACTTTTAGCATCAGGTTCGTTCAGCCATTTTGTAGAACTGATTAAAATAGAAGATGATTCAAAACGAAAATTTTTTGAACTTCTTATTTTGAAAACAACGCCTACAGTAAGGGAATTGCAAAGGCAAATCAATACGCTTACTTATGAAAGATTCGGGCTCTCACAAAACCAGGAATCAGCTTTTGGGCAAATACAACAGAAAATCACACCTCAGGGAAGTGCTGATCTGATTAAATCGCATTATTTCTTTGAGTTTTTGAATTTGAATCATCCTGCCCTGATCGAAGAAAGCGACCTTGAGCAGGCTTTGATAAACCAACTTCATGAATTTATTCTTGAATTAGGTTATGGGTTTTGTTTTGAAGCCAGGCAAAAAAGGATTTTGATCGGAGATGAGTACTATTTTATCGATCTGGTATTTTACCACCGCATACTTAAGTGTCATGTACTTATCGAATTGAAAACCGAAAAAGTTAATCACGAACACATAGGCCAGCTAAAAACCTATCTGAATTTCTATAAAAAAAACATATGTCAGCCTGCTGATAATCCACCTGTAGGTATTTTGTTGGTAACAAAACAAAATAAAACATTAGTAGAATATGCTGTTGCAGATTCAGATCAGGATATCTTTGTAAGTCAATATCTTTTGCAACTTCCTGATAAGGAACAGCTGGCAGCATTTATTAATAGAGAACTCAGTAAGCTCTAGTGTTCTGACTACAAATCTGATAATCATCAAGGCAATAACTCATTACAATAAAACTAAAATCAAATTAATAACCTAAACCAATCATTTACCATGAAAAAACTATTTTTAATCATGCTGGTTGCAATTACGGTGCTTTCGTTAAATAGTTCCTATGCACAGGATACTAAAAAACAAAAAAGCCGTAAATCATCTAAAAAAACGGAAGTTAATACACTTTCGAAAACCGAAAAAGAAGAAGGCTGGATATTGCTTTTCGACGGGAAAACAACCGACCAATGGCGTGGCTACGGGAAAACTGAATTCCCTAAAGGCTGGGTGATTAACGACAACGCCATACAATGTTTAGGTTCGGGCAAAGGTGAAGCTGGCCAGGGGGGTGATATTATTACCAAAGAGAAGTTTAAAAATTTTGAGTTGAGCCTCGAATGGAAAATCTCCGAAGGAGGTAACAGCGGAATTTTTATCCTTGCACAGGAAATCCCGGGCGAACCTATCTGGAAAAGCGCTCCCGAAATGCAGGTGCTGGATAATATAAAACATCCTGACGCTAAACTGGGAGTGGATGGCAACCGCCAGGCAGGCTCGCTTTACGATCTTATTCCTGCCAAACCACAAAATGCTAAACCAGTTGGCGAATGGAACAAAGTGAAAATAACAGTTTACAAAGGCACCGTAATTTTTAACCAGAATGGTGTTAACGTGCTTGAATTCCACCTTTGGACCGATGACTGGAAAAAAATGTGTGCCAATAGCAAATTTAAAGACTTTGCCAATTTTGTTGATCCGGCTACCGAAGGCTATATCGGTCTGCAGGATCACGGGGATGATGTGTGGTACCGGAATATTAAAATTAAAAAACTGTAGATTTGTCAATCCAAAAAAAAGGCAGCCAACCGGCTGCCTTTTTTTTGGATATTCCTATGTCAGTTTAGTTGCATCCGCAACCGCAACCACAGCCACCGTCCTGCTTTTTTATAACACCAAGTTCTTTACCCACTTTGGTAAAGGCGGCAATACATTTGTCGAGGTGTTCGCGCTCGTGTGCAGCCGAAATCTGAACCCTGATCCGGGCTTTATCTTTGGGTACAACCGGGTAATAGAAGCCGATCACATAAATACCTTCATCCAGAAGCCGGGTAGCCATCTCCTGGCTTAGTTTTGCATCGTAAAGCATTACCGCGCAAATGGCACTTTGGGTAGGTTTAATATCAAAACCTGCAGCAAGCATTTTTTCAACAAAGTAAGCTGTGTTTTCGTGAAGTTTATCCTGCAGTTCGTTGGTTTCGCTCATCATATCAACCATTTTAATACCGGCAGCAGCTACCATGGGTGGGATGGAATTGCTGAACAGGTATGGGCGTGAACGCTGGCGCAGCATATCAATAATTTCTTTTTTACCGGTGGTAAATCCGCCAATGGCGCCACCAAATGCTTTTCCCAGGGTGCCGGTAATAATTTCAATTTTACCTTTCAGGTTAAACTGCTCGGTAACCCCACGCCCGGTTTTGCCAACAACACCAGCCGAATGCGATTCGTCGACCATAATCATGGCGTTGTATTTATTGGCCAATTCATAAATTTTATCCAGCGGAGCTACATTGCCATCCATCGAAAAAACGCCGTCGGTAACAATAAGCCTGTAGCGCTGTGCCTGTGCGGCCTTAAGTTGTACTTCGAGATCGGCCATATCGGCATTATTATACCTGTAGCGAACTGCTTTGCACAAACGCACCCCGTCAATAATGGAGGCATGGTTCAGCGAGTCGCTGATAATGGCGTCTTCTTCGCCCAGCAAAGGCTCAAAAACACCACCATTGGCATCGAAACAGGCAGCATATAAAATGGTGTCCTCCATACCGAAGAAATCGGCAATTTTCTTTTCAAGCTCCTTGTGCAAATCGCCGGTTCCGCATATAAAACGAACTGACGACATGCCATAACCATGGGTGTCGAGTGCTTGCTTGGCAGCTGCCACCAGTTGCGGGTTGTTCGAAAGCCCCAGGTAATTGTTTGCACAGAAATTAAGTACTTTGGCGCCTGAGCTGATGGTAATTTCAGCACCCTGCGGCGAAACCAGGATACGTTCGTTTTTGAATAACCCGGCTTCTTTTATCCCGGCAAGTTCTTTGGTAAGGTGTTCCTGAAAATTATTGTACATATTAACTTGATTTTTAGTGTTTTCGATGTATAGAAAAGCTATTTTTTACCGGCAAAGGTAAAAATTATTAGTCTGCACAATCAGTAAATTTATTAAAATGATTGCCGGTAAATGTTACTGTGTCGCAAAAAACCTGAAAGGTGTAAGTGAAATACTTATTTAACATTTTTAAACAACTGAAAATAAGATTACTAAAAATATCTTTAAGATAGCTGTAAATACATGTTGAGGTAAGCAAATTTGTTTAATTTTGCCGCACTTTTGTGTTCGCCTAACAATTAAAACCAAGCGTAAATGAAGAATATTCTTGTTATTGGTTCTGTTGGCCAGATTGGCTCGGAACTTACCATGAAACTCAGGAAAATATATGGAAACAGCAGTGTGGTTGCCGGGTATTTCCGCCCTGAGCCAACCGGTGAATTACTGAATTCGGGGCCGGCCGAATATGTGGATGTAACCCAGCCACAACAGATTGCCGACCTGGTTAAAAAATACAGAATTGACACCATTTACAACCTGGCAGCTATTCTGTCGGCAGTGGGCGAAACCAAGCCCCTGATGGCATGGCACATTGGTGTGGGTGGATTGATGAACTGCCTGGAAGTTGCCCGCGAATACAACTGCGCCCTGTTTACACCCAGTTCAATTGGTTCATTTGGCCCGAGCACCCCGCTCGATCACACCCCGCAGGATACCATTCAGCGCCCGCAAACCATGTACGGTATCACAAAAGTAACCGGTGAGTTATTGAGTGATTATTATTTCAAAAAATTTGGTGTCGATACGCGTTCGGTCCGTTTCCCCGGGATTATTTCCAATGTAACATTGCCTGGTGGCGGCACTACCGATTATGCGGTTGAAATCTATTACGAAGCTGTTAAAACCGGTAAATACACCTGTCCGCTAGGTGCAGGAACTTTCCTCGACATGATGTACATGCCCGATGCACTGGATGCCGCCATTAACCTGATGGAAGCTGATCCGGCTAAGCTGCTGCACCGCAATTTGTTCAACGTAACTGCCATAAGTTTCGATCCC
>CAYNVK010000376.1:0-4212 GCA_964400395.1 uncultured Lentimicrobiaceae bacterium
CAAGCATCAGGGGGGATTATGCCATTTATTTCAGATTGGAGGCTTTAAAAAGTAGATTCGATATCGCTGGGAAACGCATGTAATAATCTGTAAATATCCAGTCCTTTTATGCGAATTGCCAATAATTTATATTTCATTTAGGTGATTTGGGGGCTTATAAAACTGTTGTACGTTGCGCTGGCATATTCAAAATTTTCAGTGCTACACTGATCTTAATTTTTGTGATCTGAATGTTCGGGTACCCGGTTAATTGGGGAAACAGGTATTCCTGCTATTTTAGGTTTGCGAGGCTGTTGCGGGCCGCGCTATTGTTCGGATAAGGTTTCAGTAAATTCATAATCATGTTCCACTTTTGCTATTCGTACCTTAAAGCTTTTATACCATAACGATCGTCCTTTGGCTCGGGCCAGGGTATGTTCCGTATTAACCTTCCAGCGAAGGATGGATTCAAGGTCGCGCCAGTACGAAACGGTTATTCCTGTTTCCTCTCTTGCCGATTCAACACCCAGGAAACCATCCTGAATTTGGGCAAGCGCAATCATTTTATCCGCCATCAGCGCATATCCGTGATCACCTTCGGTACGCAGCGAGGTAAAAATAACGGCAAAATAGGGTGGGCGTGGGGTTTCAGCTATCATGAAAATGGAATGATGTTTACTTTTTACAACCGCAAAAGTAAACATTTACAAACCATGAGCGCCTTTTTAACACCATGGCTCCGGCCGGTACAAACCTTCAGGTTTATAGCCGGCGGAGCCATGGTATTTGGGATTAACAGCTACAATGCTGTTGTTCCTGGTTATGCTTTGCAGAAATAGGTATGAATTTCGGAGTCGGTAACACTTACTGTGTATGCCGATAATCCGTTGGCTTTCACTTTTTCAATCAGTGGCATGGGCATAAACGGGGTTACCAGTTCGTAAATGTTTCCGGGCTGCAGTTCGGAGGTTCTGCTTATAACTTCTGCGAGCGGGTGTTGCCCTGCCTGCAGCATTTCGCGTGCATCGAGTGTTTCTGTTATTTTGCTTGCTTCGAACCACGATGGTTTATCTTGTGATAATGTATTGTTGTCCATAATTTCGTTTGTTTGATTTTGTCCCGCGGCACTGCGCAGGGTATTAATAATAGTTTCGAGCGGTACATTGCCAACTACCGCAATTTGCTGGAACGTTGCAACCCGGCCTATAGTTCGCCTCAGAACGGGATTCTTTAGCTTCTGGAACGCCGGCGACAAGCTGATGAGTAAATCCTCGAGTTCGGGATAGTTTACCAGGAATTCGCCAACCCGGGTTTGTGGAGTAATCAGTGGTTGTGACATCTTGATTTGCTGATTTTATTTTCCGTACGATAATAACCGCTGTTCGCCCTGCAAAGCACGTAATTCGGTAAGATCCTGCGAAAACTCAATGGTGCCCATATAGTTGCCCTCTTTGTCGCGCAAGGGTAAATAGGTGATGTAAATAAATTTGCCTCCCATCTGTATCCAGAAAGGAGCGCTGCTTTCCTTACCGCTTTTAAAATCATTCAGGATCTGGTCGACAATATGCATGCTATGTGGCGGATGGCACATCCTCACATCCCGACCCAGGATTGCCCTGTTGCGGTCGAAAATGCGGTGTTGGCCCTGGGTGAAAAATTTCACCTTATCATGTTTATCCACAAAAGTAATGTCAACAGGCAGTGTATTTAACAGCAGCGTGAGTTCGGTAATGTTGAAACTTCCGCTGGGCAGTCGAACAATACCTCCTGCGAAGTCGTTCTGCAGTTCCTCAATACTCATTTCGGTGTTTTCGGGTATCCATTCGTCCGTGGGATCAAAAAGGCAGTAGCCGATTTCGTTGGTCTGCTGCAGCACATTGTACCATTCCTTTTCAGTAAGTTCGTCCATGGCCATGGGGAAAAGGATTTCATCCTCTTTCATCACCATATCGGTAACTGACTTTGAAGCCGGCGACAGAATAATATCAATAATATCCACCAACTCTGCAGCAGTAGCGCCCTCGGCGTTTTGCAGTACTTCGATGGCATTTTTGAGCGAAGCACGCGTTTCGTCGTGTTTGCCCCACATCACCGTTGGCGGTCCGGTAATGCCTTTTGCTTCGAGGTATGGAAACAGGAGGTTCTCTTTGCGGCGGTAATGCTTGTCAACATCCATCAACGCATTGAAAATAGCAAGCATCTCCATCACGCTGTCGTCCATAATTTCGGAACTATCGGCAGCAGCTTTTTTCTTTATTTCTTCAAATATGCCGCCCAGTTTCAAAACCCGCTTCTCCAACTCCCGGTTCTCCTTTTTAAAGGTATCCACCGGGTGGCCGGCAGGAATAGTTTTAGCCCCCGACTGGTCGATATTGCCATCCAGCACCATGGCATGAATGTCGCAAAGTTTTAACACTTCGGCTACCGGTAAACCTTCTTTTATCAATTCCTGTTCTACTTCTACTACCTCGTCGTATGGAATGCCTTTCAGCAGGTGGGTAAGCTGTGTTTTAACCGTTTCGGGAGCTTCGCCTTTATGTAACTGCAGTATCATGTGCTTGAGCAGCTCTTTCCGGTTCTCTGAATTATTGATTAGTTCGCTCATATCGTGTGTGTTATTATGATTGTTCTGATTCTTCTTTGTATACGTTAAATGGAAAATTAGTTCCCTCTGAATTTCTTTGCAAAGGTATATAATAATTTAAGTACAACAATACCTAAATAGAAATATTTTTAATTTGATTGTTTTTGTACTGCAGTTAAGAGATGAAAAAGTGTTTACACATTGACTGTCAGGCCCGGTTAGAGCTAATATTTTATATCGATATAAAATGGATAAGATATTTTGATTATGTTTGTTTTATCATTTAAAACCAAAAACCATGAAAACCAGAAGTATTTTTTTAAGTAGTATTATTGCATTTATGCTGCCAGTATTTGTGATTGCGCAGGACTGTGGTTATTATTCGCTAACCAAAGGAACGAAGTTTTCGTACCAGAACCTGGATGCCAAGGGGAAAGTAACTTCAAGCTCCAGGTCCACCTGTACCGATGTGGTTCAGATACCTGCGGGTACCGAATACAAAGTGCAGGTTGAGGTTACTGATGCGAAAAATAACAAATCGAACCACGAATATGCCATGCGCTGCGAAAGCGGGAATTTTTATGTGGATATGCAGAATTTTGTCGACCCCAAATCGATGGAATCCTTTAAGGACATGGAGATAAAGGTTGACAGCAAGGATATGATGTACCCCGCGGGCCTGGCTGCCGGACAGACATTGCCCGATGCCAGCATCACAATTTCGGCCGGTTCAGGTGGAGTTAATCTGATGAACATGGTTGTAAATATTACCAACCGCAAAGTAGCCGGTAACGAATCGGTTACTGTTCCCGCCGGAACGTTCGATTGTTTTAAAATTACCTACGATGTTGAAACCAAGTTCATGTTTAAAATCAGTTCAACGGTAACTGAATACGTGAGTTATGGCGTAGGAAATGTAAAAACTGAAACTTACGACAAAAAGGGAAAACTGATGGGCACCTCGTTGCTTACAGAGATCAGCAAGTAGTTACCCGGGACTTTTGATTGCTTCGAGGTAATTTCCTGCTTTAAGCGAAAATTTTGCGACCTTTGCGGGGATAAATATTTAACCCTTTATTGGTAGTGGGATTTTCGCTTATAACTTCATATCCTTCCTGGTTTTTGCTTGTCTGTTTGCTGGCGGGCGGTGCTTTTGCAAGTCTCCTTTATTTCAGGGAAAGAAATTCGGATTTTGGCAAGGGCAAAGTCAGGTTACTGGCAGTTTTGAGAGGTTTATCGGTTACCCTGATTGCATTCCTGCTACTATCGCCCCTGGTTAAAAAAACATCGCGGCTCTCCGAAAGGCCCATAGTGCTGCTTGCCCTCGATAATTCATCTTCCATCACGCAGGGAAGAGATTCGGCATATTACAAAAATGAATTTGCTGTCAATTTCAGGAAACTGGCTGAAAAGCTGTCGGGAAAATTTGATGTGCGCACCTTTACTTTCGGTGAAAAAGTAACGGATGGACTGACCCCGTCGTTTACTGAAAATCAAACCAATATGGAAGCGCTTTTCAGGGAGGTCCGCGACCGCTTTTCGAACCGCAACCTGGCTGCTATGGTATTGGCCGGCGATGGCATTTATAACCAGGGGACAGATCCGTTGTATGCCTCTGACAATGCCCCTTACAGCATTTACACCGTGGC
>CAYNVK010000377.1:0-4198 GCA_964400395.1 uncultured Lentimicrobiaceae bacterium
AAATTTCGTTCATCATCATTTCGTCGATGGCCAGGCGACCGGCGGTATCGATAATGAGCACATTAAAACCTCGATCCTTTGCATGAGCAACGGCATTGCGGGCAATTTTTACTGCATCCTTATTTTCGGGTTCGGCATATACCGGAATACCAATCTGCTCGCCAAGCACTTTCAACTGATCGATAGCGGCCGGACGATAAATATCGCAGGCAACCAGCAACGGACTCTTTCCCTTTTTGGTGTGCAGGTAATTGGCCAGTTTAGCCGCAAAAGTAGTTTTACCGCTACCTTGCAAACCCGACATCAGAACGATAGATGGGCTACCTTTCAGGTTAACCTCAACCTTATCGCCACCCATTAACAGGGCAAGTTCGTCGTGCACAATTTTCACCATTAACTGCCCTGGCGAAACCGAGGTCAAAACATTCTGACCCAGCGCCTTGGTTTTTACAGTATCAGTAAATTCTTTGGCTACCTTATAACTTACGTCGGCATCGAGCAATGCCTTACGCACATCCTTCAGTGTTTCGGCCACATTAATTTCGGTGATATAACCGTGACCTTTCAGCAGTTTAAACGCTCTGTCGAGCCTGTCGCTTAGACTTTCAAACATGGTATTTCCAGTATTTTCGGAGATTGATATTGATGCCTGCCCATTTGCAGGGGTGCAAAGGTAGTAATTTTTACAATCCGATCTCTGTTAGCTATCAATCAACTACTGATTTCAGCAAACATGCATATCTCCTTACCTGCTGGTATTTGCAGCAGATAATCAACTTCGAATAGGAAACGTTATATACGGATTTTCCCGGAAATATGGCATATTGAAACAGAACTGTTATATTTGCATTATAATAAAGTAAAATCACAGGGAATCAGAACTTCTATCACTGCTTTTACACTCGCTTTCGATATTGCCCGGCAGCGGTGAACAAGATCATTGATAAAGACAACTACACAAACCATGTTGGATCTGCAATTCTGAGCCCTGGCAGATAAAAACTGGAATAAAAATGAGAAAAACATCTTTACTTTTACTCAGCCTTCTGCTTGTAAGCTTTGCATTTGGCGAGCCGGTTACCCTCGAAAAAGCAAGGCTTGTTGCCAATAAATACCTGTCTGCTTCCAATTTAAAGTCAAGCAGAAGTATTGCCGCCAGTTTCAGTAAAACTTACAACGGGATTACCACCTTCCATGTTTTTAATTTTGAGGGAGGTGGATTTATAGTGGTTTCGGCTGATGATGTGGCTATTCCAGTTCTGGCCGAATCGGACCAGGGATATATTGAAACAGAAATTACAAACCCGGCAACCCGTTACTGGTTCGATTGCTACAGCCGCGAAATAGCTGCCGCCGTAGCTTCGGGTGCCGATAACACAGCTTCGTCGGCCGAATGGAACACCATACTGAACAACCAGATAAAAGAACCTACAGCTGATGTAGCTCCTTTGCTTACCACAACCTGGGACCAAAACGGTTATTACAACTATGATTGCCCGACAGCAACCGGCGGTCCTGCCGGCAAAGCATACACAGGTTGCGTTGCCACTGCCATGGGGCAAATTATGAAATACCATAATTTCCCGGCTACCGGTGTAGGTTCCTATTCGTATATGGATGGCACATATGGGCTGCAGACTGCTAATTTTGGCAACACCAATTACAATTTTGCCGCCATGGCCAATGTTGCCAGCAATACCAACGGATATCGCGATATTGCCAAACTCCTTTATCATGCCGGCGTTTCGGTGGATATGGCGTACGGAGTTGACGAAGGATCAGGGGCTTTTTCGGAAGATGTGCCCTGGGCATTGACTACATATTTTAATTATGACAACGCTACCATAAGGCAGGAGTTCATGTCGGCATATAATGCCACCGACTGGAAAAACCTGATTAAATCGGAACTGGATGCCCGGCGCCCGGTATATTATTCGGGCAGCGGTGCTGATGGTGGCCATGCCTGGGTATGCGACGGATACCGTAATTCCGATGGCAAATTTCATATGAACTGGGGATGGTCCGGAGTTTCGAACGGTTATTTTGCCATTGGGGCCCTTACTACCCCGGCAGGCACTTTTAACTCCTCTAATTCAATTGTGTGCGGCATAAAACCCGGGAATGCAAACCTGATAGTGCGATTTACCAATCTTGAACAATACAATTCCATTTCGGCAAGTGGCAATTTCGACATCAAATATTCTGTTGTTAAAGGATCGCCTTTGGCAGTGAACCTGTATATCAACAATCAGCTTGCCAATACCACAACCAGTGCCGAGTCCACATATTCGTGGAACACAAGCGGAGTGCCGCTTGGCACCTACACTGTTCGCGTGGAAGCCATTGATGCCACGGATACCGTGTACCAGGAAGTAAATGTTGGCCTGAGTGAGTGGATCACCCAATCAACTGCTTTTACCTCGGCATTCAGAGGTATTCAGAATATACATGTTGTTGATCCGCAAACGGTTTGGGCTACCGCAGCCGACTTTAATCCTGTTTCGTCGAAACAGATCACTGATTTTACAAAAACCAGCAATGGAGGTACTACCTGGTCGTCGGGCTCGGTGCTTGGCTGGGATGGATTCGGATTGGGAAATATATGCGGGGTTGATAATAATACCGCTTTTGTTTCGGTTTATAGCCAGGCAACGCAAAATGACACCTGTGGAGTATATAAAACTACTGATGGAGGTAATACCTGGGTGCATATGACGGGTGCCCTGCAGGGATCATCGTCATTTGCTGATAATGTATGGTTCTGGAACGCCAACGAAGGTATGTGTCATGGTGATGTAAAAAACAACTATTTCGAAATTTACACCACTACCAATGGCGGTACCACCTGGACCAGGGTTTCAAAATCCAAAATTGGCGGAGGAGTAACACCTGCAACCGACGAAGGAGGCTGGACATCAGTAATACAAGCCGTTGGGGCCAGCACAGTGATGTTTGGAACCAATAAAGGCAACCTGTACATTTCGCACGACAAAGGATTAAACTGGACGGTTTCGAATACAGGGATTTCGCCGCTAACCAGCGGAGTACAAAAAATCTGTTTCAAGGACGAAATGAATGGCCTGGTAGTGCAAACTACTACCAACACGGTGATGAAGGAAACCCATGACGGTGGCGCAACATGGCAGCCTGTTTCACCCACCGGACCGTTTCAGAAAGGCGATATTGTATTTGTACCCGGTACCGAAAGTACGCTGGTATCGGTGGGATCCGGTGCCTCGTACAGTTTCGATTTTGGCCACTCCTGGTCGAAAGCTGCCGGAACTGACTATAATCCATTTACAGCAGTCGCTTTCATTAACAACCAAAGCGGATGGGCCGGCGGTATAAATAACAGTTCACTGCAGGAGGGAATTCATAAATATATCGGGGTATTGGTTCCGGAAGCAGTACGCAATCCGGTTTCGGAACTCAACGTACAAGCAGTAGAGCAAACCGTGCAGCTTTCGTGGGTAAAACCAGACGTTACCCCCCTGAGCTACAATATTTACCGCAACGACACACTGATAAAAAACACAACCGAATTACAGTATACTGATTCGCCGGTGGCAAAAGGGCAACAATTGTATTGTGTAACAGCAGTGTACACAGGTGGCGAATCACAGCGAACCTGCATCTCGACCTGGATTGCCCTGGGAATTTCAGAAACCGATGAAGTTGCATATCATGTGTACCCTAATCCGACCAGCGACATTATAAATATTGTTACCCCGATTAAATTCACCGAAGTCCGGATGATAAACAGCCAGGGAAAGTTAGTTTACCGGAATAACACAAAATCTACAAACCTGCATATCCTTACCGAAGGTTTTGAACCGGGTATGTATATTCTGCAGATTTATGCCGGCATACAACCCATTTCCAAAAAGATAATGATAATCCGGTAAGTCCATATTGAAAACCTTAATTACAAAAAGCCATGTTCAGCATGGCTTTTATGTTTTTACCCGTTCACGGACAATGTTTCAGTGAATAACTTTTGTGGTTCCCTGATGTCAGAAACCTTTCCTCAGCCTGCGCATCACAAGGAATACAACGGCAACCAGGTGCATCAGAACACCGGAAAGAAAAAGCGCCCAGTCGAAATTGCGGGGAATAAAACTGGCTGATAATTTCATGAACATGGCTCCAGTATCCAAATCCGTTTCTGGATGGTTGTGCCTGTACTGCTGAGCATACA
>CAYNVK010000378.1:0-2698 GCA_964400395.1 uncultured Lentimicrobiaceae bacterium
CGAATACAATCAAAACACATCGCCGTAACATACTCCAAAAAGCAGGTAAGGCATCCATACCTGAATTGATTTATGACCTGATGTGAAATAGGAAAATTTGAATGATGCCCTGCCTGACCATGAAACATGAGTAAATAGTCTGGCTTTCAAACGGTAATACCAGCAGAAAGGTGCTTATTTTTGAATTGCTGCCGCCTTTTCAGGATTGCCCAATGCTTTAACCGTAAATAAAAGTTTTGATGATTCAACATCAGCAAATGTTGCTTTTAATAAAACGATATGCTTGCCAACAGTGAGTATCGGATCTTTTTGACTTAACGCTATCGTGTTTTTCTGTTTGCCTTTATTGTCGAACACCCTCAAAACCGTTCCATCATAGATAAGTGTTTCATCGGGTTTCAACTCCTGTTCAATTTCGAATTCTGCATAATTATCGAGTTGTAACCTGATTTTTTTTACACTTACCGAAGTGCCTGGCACTTCTATTTTAAACTGGAATGGCTGCTCAAATGATTGCAGTTCAAAATTACATTCAGTACTCACAGGTGCCCCGGGCTGCAGGGTGTATTTTTCATGAATAAAAGGGCCAAAGGTTTTATATTGGAATAAATTCCATTCCTTTTTATTCACATTTTCAAGATGGAATTCGTTGTTGGGGTTTTTCATTCTTTCCATTTGGTCCTGCGAAAATGCCTTTGCCAGGCGGGCTGTTTCCCATTCGCGAATAGCATCCAGAAGCTGTCCGCCAATCGGGTTGTTTTTAATTGATTTCGGATCAGCCACCATGGCAAAACCGGCATCATATCCTGCTGCCCGTGCAAGCATCCATTCCATTTCACTTAGCGTTGTATGTTGAGTAAGCAAATACCATCCCAGCATGTGCGGCATAAAATTCCTATCGAAAAGTTCCTGGTTACTGATGCGGTATTCCTGCATACTTTCCTTGAATCCTCCGTACCATGGTTCGCCCCAGTTGCAAAATGTATTGATATGCCAATAGTAGGTTTTTGAGAGGCTGGTTCCGTTCAACACTTCATGGTCAAGGTGATCGTAAAAATCCTTTGCAAAAAGGTTAATAGCATAATCTCCCTGTCCTGAAGCCAGGCAGCCTTCGTGTCCATCGAAATCCAGATGACTGATTCCTGTTTCATTAAAAAATGCGGCTAAGTTTGTTGCAATTTCTCTTTGTAATTGAAGGTTAGGGAAAAACACCTCGTAGGCATGATCGTAAAGTTTACTAACCGTATCGTTAACGGAGTGTGGCGAAGCTTTTGTTTTAAAAGCACCGCGCTGGCAGTCGGTTAATTTGTAGGGAGGCGTTTCGGTGACTGACTTATAGCGTATCAGTTCTTTGCCTATTTTAACCGTGTGCAGCCAGTTGTTTGCCTGCTTGTCGAAATACTCTTTTGTCGAAACAGGAATTTCAGTCGCATTTTCATCAATATTACCGGCCAGAATGCCAAATCCGGTTATTGCCAGTCGGTCGTCAGGAACTGGCGAAACGTAAGCGTCAGTTGTATTTATGAAGTTTGTAAGCGTATGCACTCCAAAATACAAACCAGCATCTTTTGCTTTTTGAGCACATTTCTTTATTCCTTCCTTGCCATTCGGGAAATAATCAGGATTCAGGTCATAGTGTCCCCAATTCAGGAACGGGCCTTCATGGTATAAACTTATCAGGCCGGCTCTTTTTGTAAATGCGATCATTTCGTCAATTTCACTTTCCTTAAATCCAGCAATCAGGTATGAGCGGCCCCTTTGTATCGCTTTTTTAGCCCAAACGCCTTGTATCGTCGGATGTGGGAGCCCCTCAGACAGCTCAATTTGCTCAATTAAATCAAGGGTACTGTTCACATCGCACATGAAAAGCGAAATCTTACTACCAACCACGGTTTCACCTTTTATGGGTGCAACCGGCGTGTTTTTAAATTCGCCACCCCAGGTATCCACGTAGCGGGGTTTGTCCCTGTTTATTGAATATGCCTGCAGTATGCTTCCCCAATCCCTTTTTACAGCTGCATTTCCACGGCTCCACGTCATCCCTTCAGTATTATATTCACCTCCCAGCGTTTTCGGATTCAATACCTGTATCCCAAAGCCTACTTCATTGTTTCTAACCACCCCGATAATTTCGCCGATTACCTTTGATATTGTTGTTGGAACCGGTCCCCAAATAAGTCCATCAATTTTAACGGCAGGCTCTGCTTTTATTACTTCAAAAGTTATGTGCGTCGCGCGGGTTATAACTTTTACCTCAACTTTTGCTTTTATTTCGGCGTAAGTTAACGTTATAACATTCCTGGCAATGTCATATTTAAAGGATTGAGGCAGTACTCTTTTTTGATTGCTTATAAGCGTAATAAAAGGAGCCAGCGTGTCCTTGTATAAATAATTTACCCCGCTATTTATATTTATAATCTCAGTAAAGTGTGCCTGCTTATCAAAGCTTACTTTTAAATTGCCGGCCGTAAAAGTTGTTTGCGCTTTGACAGAAAGCAGCAACAGAAGCGAAATTAAAAACAAACTGATCTTTTTCATGGAGAAGATTAATTTTAAATCAATCGGAGATAAATCAATTGCTCAAATATAGGAAATGATTTCAGAAAGCCATCAGGATGAGCTTGCTATTATTTACCATGTGCTATCCATTCTTCAGCTGAGGCAACTTTTCGAGGTATGTGCAAGAAAGCATAATCAT
>CAYNVK010000378.1:2798-4198 GCA_964400395.1 uncultured Lentimicrobiaceae bacterium
ATCCATTCTTCAGCTGAGGCAACTTTTCGAGGTATGTGCAAGAAAGCATAATCATAGAGGGACATAAAAAATTTTTTAAAATAATTTGTTCGCCTTATATATTTCGTACTTTTGCGAAATACAAAATACATCATGAACGTACCCTATTCAGATAACCAGGTAAAGTTGGCCCGCTTCGCCAAAGCGATGGGGCACCCTGCCCGAATAAAAATACTTGAAATTCTTTCGCAGCGGGGTTGCTGTTATAGCGGCAATATTGCTGACGAATTCCCGATTGCACTTTCAACGCTTTCGCAACATTTGAAAGAATTAAAAGCTTCAGGACTGATACAGGGTGAAATTAACCCGCCATTTATAAACTATTGCATCAACAAAGAAAACTGGAAACAGGCAAAACTCTTGTTCGATGCCTTCCTTGAAGATAAACCACTTAGTGCCACAACCTGCAATGTCGGATAATAGCCTCTCTCTCCGTAATCCGGGCGTCCGTAAGTTCCTGCCCATATTGCTCCTGCCAGTTTGGTTTTTACTGTACCACAACCTCCAATGGCTCTCGGATAAACTCGTTAATGATGTTCTCGGTTTAACCGCCGGAACGCATCTTACCGAAACCCTGCGTTTCTTTATTTTTGAAGTCCCCAAAGTATTGATGCTGCTGGCACTCATCATATTTTTTGTAGGCATAATCCGTACCTATTTCTCTCCCGAACGCACCCGTAAAGCCCTGGAAGGCAAATCGCTATTTACAGGCAATGTAATGGCTGCCTCATTAGGTATTGTAACGCCTTTCTGTTCCTGCTCTGCTATTCCCCTTTTCCTTGGATTTGTTGAATCAGGTATTCCATTGGGCGTTACTTTCTCATTCCTCATAGCTGCACCCATGATCAACGAAGTAGCCGTAGTTCTGCTATTTGGTCTGTTTGGCTGGAAAACTGCTTTGATTTATGTGGTTACCGGGCTGTTTATTGCCATTACGGCTGGTTGGGTGATTGGCAGACTACACCTGGAAAAATGGGTCGAAGGTTGGGTTTATGAATTAAAAGCAGGTGCACATCCTGACGATGAAAAACTGACTTTTGAAACCCGTATTAAAATGGGTTTCGATGCCGTAAAGGAAATTGTTGGCAAAGTCTGGCTGTATGTAATGATTGGTATTGCAGTTGGAGCAGGAGTTCATGGATATGTTCCTGAAGACTTCATGGCTTCCTTTATGGGTAAATCAGCCTGGTATTCAGTTCCGTTGTCAGTACTCATTGGTATTCCGCTCTACTCCAACGCTGCCGGCATCATTCCGATTGTATCTGCCTTGATCGAAAAAGGAGCTGCCCTCGGAACTGCTTTGGCTTTTATGATGGCAGTAATCGGGCTTTCACTGCCCGAAATGATTATCCTTCGCAAAG
>CAYNVK010000379.1:0-4194 GCA_964400395.1 uncultured Lentimicrobiaceae bacterium
GAAAAGGCTTATTTTTTTATTTTGTGCAAACCCGATCAGGCTGCTGAATATCAGGCAGATAATAAGAAATTTTTTCATGGTTTGTAGCGTTGATGTAATGAAAGCTATTAAATTAGGTTTGTTACTTATTCTCTGGCAAACATCAGGTTTTTAAATGCGTGAACATAATAAATGTGCTGATGAAAATGTATCTATTCCCCCAGAAGCTGGTCAATTTCACGGTTTTGTTCCTCACTAATTTCAGCAGTTTTGTTGAAGTTGTTCCAGTTTATGATCTTCCGTTCCACGCCTTCCCATGTATACACATCAAGGAAACTGCCGCCCCGCCTGATATCCTGTGGTTTATAATATTTGAACAAATGGATGGAATTACCCGTAGTGGCATCCTGGCCCGAAAATTTGATGCGGATCAGGCAATTTTCAGGATAAGCAAATATGGTTTTCAGATGTTGCAGGGGCACCGGGTTTTCGGGATCGTCGAGCCTCAGGTTGATATACCACGATACTTCTACCAACGGCCTCGAAAATGCGTGTTTAAAAAGCGTTTTCTTTACATTGTTTTCAATCAGGAACATATCGATAGTTGCATCGCAATCCACAATAGGTTTCCCTTTGTTGCCAACCCTGGCCGATAGATATATTTTATTGTTGTTATGACGCAGAAAAATATTATCGGTCAGAAAAAAATCTTTCGGACGCTGAATAAAAAGATAGGTGAGATATCCGCCCAGAAAAGGGGTGTAGGTTAATCCAATACACGATTCAATCATGATGATAATTTTACCGGCAGTGCCCACAGGTATTATTTCGCCGTACCCGATGGTTGAAAAGGTAACCAGGCTGAAATACAGGTAGTCAAAATAGCTGAGCTGTTTCGAAGCATAGTTAATGTTTGCCGAAAGGCTGTTGAAAAGGTAAAAAATAGTACCGAAAATTAATACGATTACAAGGTAGCCGGCAATTCCCCGAAGCAAGGTATTGCGCACCTGTGTATTGTGATAGTTACGTAAAAATTGCTTTACAAATCTTTTTTTGCGTTCCATATATTTTCATTTTCCGCAATCAATTCACCTCCGGGGGTTGCGAAAGTAACAGCAAATATATGAAACCAAACCGAGGTTTTGAGAAACTTTACAAGCGTTGTTCCCAAAATGTTATCGCCAGGCTATAATTATTACAGGTTGATACCTGCTGATATGCTTTCAGTAATGTCCATACACTGTTCTGCTAATTAAATAGTTGTATCATCGTTTATTGCTATACATCTCGTCGGGCTGCATTTATAAACGAAATCAAGGTCAGCCGTCCCAACGAAACGTATCAGGAACTGGATTCATATTCATTTTCTGACATTTTCAATTTACGAGTTTCATCCGGTTTAACTACCTTTGCAGACTAAAATTAAACCACCCGATATTTTTATGGAAATACCAAGTAAATACGATCCACGATCAATTGAAGATAAATGGTATAGCTTCTGGCTCGAAAAAAAATATTTCCGATCTGTCCCCGACCACAGGGAACCTTACACTATTGTAATTCCTCCGCCTAATGTTACAGGCGTGTTGCATATGGGGCATATGCTCAACAACACCATTCAGGATGTACTTATACGCCGCGCCCGCATGATTGGCAAAAATGCATGCTGGGTTCCGGGTACCGACCATGCCTCCATTGCTACCGAAGCAAAAGTTGTTGCAAAACTGAAAGAAGACGGGATTGATAAATCGGAACTCACCCGCGAATCGTTCCTTGAACATGCCTGGGAGTGGAAAGAAAAACATGGCGGGATCATACTTGATCAGCTCAAAAAGCTGGGTGCTTCCTGCGATTGGGACCGTACTTGTTTTACCATGGACGAAGCCCGTTACGAATCGGTTATACAGGTGTTTGTTGATTTGTATAACAAAGGGTTGATATACAGAGGCGTGCGTATGGTTAACTGGGATCCGCAGGCGCTTACCGCACTTTCGGATGAAGAAGTTATTTTCCGCGAAGTACAAAGCAAATTGTATTACCTGCGTTATAAAGTGGAAGGCTCGCAGGACGAATGGGTTACCATAGCAACCACGCGTCCCGAAACCATTTTGGGCGATACCGCTGTTTGCTACCATCCGGAAGACAGTCGTTTTAGCCATCTGGCCGGAAAGCGTGTGATTGTTCCTTTGCTGGGCCGCTCAATACCCATGATCAGCGACGAATACGTGGATCGTGAGTTTGGTACAGGTTGCCTTAAAATTACTCCGGCGCATGATGTGAACGACTACATGATAGGCCAGAAATATAACCTCGAAAGCATTGATATTTTTAATCCCGACGGCACCCTGAGCGAAAAAGCACAAATGTATGTGGGTATGGATAGGTTTGCTGTTCGCGATATTATTGTTAAAGACCTGGAGGCTGCCGGAAACCTGGTAAAAATTGAGGAATATACCAACAAAGTAGGTTACAGTGAGCGTACCCATGTGGTGATCGAGCCCAAACTCTCGATGCAGTGGTTCCTCAAAATGGCCGATATGGCTAAGCCTGCGCTGGAGGTGGTAATGAATGAAACCGTTAAATTTCATCCGGAAAAATTTAAAAATACCTACCGCCACTGGATGGAAAATGTACGCGACTGGTGCATAAGCCGGCAGTTGTGGTGGGGGCAACGTATCCCGGCATATTTTCTGCCCGACGGGAGCATTATTGTAGCCCGTTCGGCCGAAGAAGCACATGGGAAAGCGCTTGCCAAATTCCCCAAAATTAAACTGAGCGAACTCCGCCAGGATGAAGATGTACTCGATACCTGGTTCTCGTCGTGGTTATGGCCGGTTTCGGTTTTCGATGGTATACGGAATCCTGAAAATGAGGATATTAAATATTACTATCCAACCAACGACCTGGTAACAGCGCCCGAAATTCTTTTCTTCTGGGTGGCCCGAATGATCATGGCCGGGCAGGAATACCGTAAAGAAGTGCCCTTTAAAAATGTGTACCTTACCGGGATTGTACGCGACAAACTTGGCCGTAAAATGTCGAAATCACTTGGTAATTCGCCCGATCCTATCAAGCTGATTGAACAGTATGGTGCCGATGGCGTCCGCGTGGGTATGCTGCTTACTTCGCCTGCCGGCAACGATTTGCCTTTCGATGAATCATTATGCGAGCAGGGACGTAATTTTTCGAATAAAGTGTGGAATGCATTCCGGCTTATCAAAGGCTGGGAAGTGGATAAAAACCTTCAGCAGCCTATGTATGCTGCTTTAGCAGTTACCTGGTTCAGGGCTCGTTTTAACCAGGCTTTGACCGAAATTAATGATCATTACGATAAATACCGGTTGAGCGACGCGCTGATGGGCGTTTACAAACTGGTGTGGGACGATTTTTGTTCCTGGTTCCTCGAAATGATAAAACCGGCGTACCAGCAGCCTATTGATGCGCAAACCTACAAAGCGGCAGTATCACTGTTGTCGGACCTCATGCAGGTTCTGCATCCGTTTATGCCTTTCATTACCGAAGAAATTTGGCACCTGTTGTATGGTGAAAATGCCGGCAGCATTATGGTTTCGCAAATGCCGGTCCCGAAAAAATACGACGAAAAGATGCTGGATCATTTCCCGTATACCCTCGAAATAGTTACCTCAATCCGATCCATTCGTAAAGATAAGAATATCCCCATCAAGGACAAACTCGACCTGTTCATCCTGAAACCCGGCAACGAAATACCAAACCTGCTTTTCGATTCGCTTATCGAAAAACTTTGTAATCTTACACCCATAAAGTATGTAAATGAAAAAGTTACCGGTGCGTCTTCGTTTATAATTAAGGGCAATGAATTTTATGTTCCGCTGGGCGATAAAATTGATGTTGCTGCCGAAATTGAAAAACTGAACCAGGAACTGGCTTATACCCAGGGATTCCTTAAGAGTGTAATGGTTAAACTTTCGAATGAGCGATTTGTTGCCAACGCCAAACCCGAAGTAGTTGAGGTAGAACGTCGCAAAATGGCTGATGCCGAGTCGAAAATTAAAGCCATCGAAGAGCAGATTTCGATGCTTAAAAAATAGCTGATCGTCAGGCATCATAACCCGAAGAACCCGGCTGGTATTTGGATTAATGATTCGGTGATGTTATCACCAAAAAAATAAACCACTAAGCATACTCCTCTTTTGAGCATCTTAGTGGTTTTTTTGTGTAAAGGATTTTAAAACT
>CAYNVK010000380.1:0-4166 GCA_964400395.1 uncultured Lentimicrobiaceae bacterium
GAAACTAAAAAAAGAAGCTACCGGGATATAAGCATCATGCACTGAAAACCAGGCAACGGCTGCTGCCTTTTATCTGGTAAAAGGCGGGAGTGATTAAACGAAACAAGAAGGAAGTTTCCGCTATTGCTGAAAATAAATACTTCAGATGCAGCGCTTCACCAGTTCTTCATGGTCTTTCACATCAAGCCTGGCCAGGGTTTTTACAACGCGGTTCTGGTGTACCAGCCGGCTGAATAATTTTACATCTGATAAACCCACCGAAAAAAGCATCATCAGGTCGATGGTTTCTTTTTCGGCCTGCATTTGGGCCACCCTTATCAGTTCCATATTCTGCCTGATGGCATAATCGAACAACGCCAGGTCGACAATATCCCTCACCTGTTTACGCATCTGCGTATTGGCCAGTATCAGTTTTTGAAAAGCAGCAAATGAAATCCTACGTGTTTTTGGAGCTTTGGCAGCACTCACCGGTGGAGTAACCTGCAACATAATTTGTGGAGCTTTCATGGTAAAGGGGGTTTTAATATTTATAGCACTATATGCAAAAAGTAATACCTTCAAATGCATATTTATTGCCTTTCAAATCAACTTATTATGTAGTGTTACCAACTACAATATTTTAGTAATATCCATTACAGGAAGAGTGGGAATTCCGCTATAGCCAAATTTGCCATCATGACTTATTTTTACATGATCTAATGCGTACCCGGGTTAGCTACGCATTGATGACGATTGCCAGACATATTTCGGCATACACAGAATCAGGGCACTGACATAAAATCACTGAATTTGAATACCACAATTAAAGATCAGCATGTATGATGAAAAATGATGATTATGATTTTAAATGGGACGATATAGGCGACATCGCGTTGGGTCGGCCCAACCTCGGAAGTCAGACCCATGTGGCTGTTTACCGGCTTATGCAATACACCATGCGAAGCGTGCTCTGCCATGAGTTGGGTTGCGAAGCCGCAAAAAAAATCTTCTATGAAGCCGGAAAACTGTCAGGGAGGGAATTTTGTCGTAACCTGCTCGACACAAAACTCGACTTTTATGCTTTTGTAGCCCAGCTGCAGCAAACACTCGAAGAACTGGGTGTGGGCATACTGCGGGTTGAAAAAACTGACCTTCAGCAATTATTTTTCACCTTTACGGTTTATGAAGATCTTGATTGTTCGGGCTTGCCGGTAACCGATGAAACCGTGTGCGATTACGATGAAGGATTTATTTCAGGCATTATGAGCGAATATACCACACGCGAATTTAATGTTACTGAAATTGACTGCTGGTCGAGCGGGGCAAGGGTATGCCGGTTCGAGGTGGTGCCGGCCGAAACAGCGGTGTGTTCAAACTAACTTCTTGCCGTTCGCAGCCAAGTTGCTACCTGTTTCCGGATATTTACCTTCCGGGACATCAAAAAGTAATGAAACATATCCACCATGACCGAACTGCAGATTTTAAAAGAGCTTACCGATAAGATAACCGGAATACTGAACGGAAAAGTATCAACCACTTCACTACATAAAATTGATGAAGGAGATATAAGTTCGCAGCCGGATGAAATAAAGGCGCTGTACGAACGTATAAACTTACTTTGCGAAAAACATGCCGAAGCGTCGCAGTTTATGCTTCAGCTTTCGAAAGGCAGCCTCGATCAGGATCCGCCCAAGGCCAACTTCCTGATTTCACCGTTCAAAGAACTGCACTCGAGCCTTCGCCATATGATATGGCAAACCCAGCGTATTGCCGATGGCGACTACAACCAGCATATCAATTTTATGGGCGATTTCTCAACCTCGTTCAACCAGCTGATTGAATCGCTCAGGCAAAAACAGGCAGCTGAACTTGCATTGCAGAAAAGCGAGGAGCGTGCACGACTTTTCCTCGAAAATGCCACAGACGTAATATTTGTACTCGACCTCAACCTGAACCTGATTTACATCAGTCCGGCATGCCTGAATATTTTCGGCTATACTGACGAGGAATGCATGCAGATGCCATTGAATAGCCTGTTTTCGGAATCCGTGATGCTGGACCAGAAAAACAAGATGGCCGAGTATATCGGGCAATACCGGCAAACCGGCGTCAACCGGATCATTTCCTTCGAAGGCCAGATTCCACACCGGGCCGGGCAGTCCATCTGGATTGAAGCAACAATGCGAATACTACCCGATAAAAACGGGGAAATCATAGGCATACAAGGAAGTGCCCGCGATATTTCGCAACGCCGCTATGCCGAAAAGGCTTTACTTCAAAAAAACAAGGACCTGGAAGAGCTGAATGCTACCAAAGACAAATTCTTTTCGATTATAGCCCACGATCTGCGCGGCCCCATAGGCAGCATGCATTCGCTGCTCGAGTTAATTTCGGAGCCCGATATACAAACCGACAAGGAACAGTATTACGAATTGCTCAACGTGATGAAAGACGTTTCGAAAACAACTTTCGACCTGCTCGAAAACCTGCTGATCTGGGCCAATTCGCAGCGGGGTTCCATCGAATTTTTACCTAAATTTTATAACCTCCACAAGCTTGTGGAACAGAATATCTCACTCTTTACCCAGGCAGCCCGTAATAAGGAAATTAACCTGGTTAACAAGGTGCCGGCCAGTTGCGTGGGTTATTTCGATTATAACATGATCAATACCGTTGTACGTAACCTGCTCAATAATGCCATAAAATATACCCGGCAGCAGGGCAATGTGAGTGTTTCGGCCGTGGTTTCGCCACCGTTTATCGATGTAAGTGTAAGCGACGACGGCGTGGGCATGAAGCCTGAAACCATCAGCAAACTGTTTAAAATTGATACCGTTTCGAAAAGCACTACCGGTACCGCAGGCGAAAGCGGAACAGGCCTGGGGTTGTTACTGTGCAACGAGTTTGTAAAGAAGCATGCAGGCAATATCAAAGTGCAAAGCGAGCCCGGCTCCGGCAGCACTTTTATGTTCAGCATCCCGAATAATCTGAATGCCTGATACACAAAACAGGTAAAATAAAAAATCCGGGCAAAGCTTGTCTTTACCCGGATTTTCAGTTACCAAACAACTGGTCTTAATTGTGCATAACCAGCAGCCCGTAGTGCCCGGCCGTGTACCCTTCTTTCATATCCATGGGTGTGAGTACCAGCTTATAGCGTGTAGTTTCCTTGATTTCAGCAATCAGCGTCATTGAGCCACCTTCGGCAGGCTCGCCCGATTTGACGTAAGTCCAGCCGTCGCCGTTTTGTTTATACAGCTCCAGCTTTACCGACCCGATACGGTAATCGCCGTAGGACATAAAGCCGTAAGTATAATCGGCTGAAAGGTTGCGGAATATTTCCCTCGAGGCATCTTTAAAAAGCAGGTCGAATTCGATATGCACAATTTCAACTGCCGATTCCTCAACAGCCTTTACTATGGATTCCATTCCTGTAATTATAGGCATCATCGAAGTGCCTTTTGAATTGTCGAGATCAGCGCCACTTTGGGCAAGTAAGCTCATATTCACCATGAACAGAAGAGCTATCAATGCGTAGAGTTTCTTCATAGGAGTTTTTTTTTGATCAAATATATCAAATAAATATTACAATATTGCTATTTGTCAAATAAAGCTATACGATTTAATGCAAAATTTGATAAAAATCCTTTCACCGGCTTTCGTGACCGATGCCCTGTTTATAATTTGCCGGCCGCAACAAAAGCCTCATAAAAAGATATAACGATGTCCATTTTAGCCATAAAAACATTTATATCTTTACCCATTAGAAACCATGTTTCCCAAAAAAACAAATCCAATGCACATCGGCCATATAGCCATCTGGACCCGCGACCTTGAGGCTATGAAATTATTTTACACCCGGTATTTTGCCGGGGAGAGCAGCAAAAAGTATGTGAATACGGCCAAACAATTTGAATCCTATTTTATCAGTTTCGGCAGCGGCGCTTCCCTTGAACTGATGCACAAACCAACCGTAAGTAATCCCGGGCCAGCCGGCGATCACGCGGGGATAGCACATATCGCTTTTACCCTCGGATCAGTGCAGGCGGTTCTTGATCTGACCGAAACACTTCGGGCGGACGGATATACCATTGCAGGCGAGCCACGCACCACCGGCGATGGCTTTTTCGAAAGCGTGGTGCTTGATGTGGAAGGTAACCGCATTGAGCTGGTAGCCTGACAAGCTG
>CAYNVK010000381.1:0-4147 GCA_964400395.1 uncultured Lentimicrobiaceae bacterium
CGGCATCAAAATCAGCTTTCGACGAAAAAGCAGCTATTTCGCGCCAATTATTAGCTGTATCAGGCAACCACAAACCGGCATCAATGGCTGTTGAAGTTTTTGCCTTTGCAAAAATTCCATACACATTCAGAAACGGGAAAATCCAGAAATCAGGCCTGAGATTTATAGATTGAGCAGTTGACACAGCACTTTTGAAACGAACTATTTCTTCGAGGTTATACATGGGCCCGTTATTAAAACCAACGGAGAGGTCGTCAATAATTAAGTCGGATTCCTGTCCAAAATAGTTTAAACTCAATCCTGCCGAATAAGGGAGTGCAAACCCCTTTTCAGTAACTTTCTGACCCCAGATAGGCAGAAGATAAGGATAAACAGCCTTTTTTATACTATCGGCATGTTCCTGGTTCTTTTTTCCCGCAACTTTGTCGGAGTATACCTGGCTCCATACCTGGGTAACTGCGAGGATTGAGATCAGTATTGAAAGTGTTAGCTTTCTCATATGTGTTTGTATTTATTCAGTTTAGGTTCAGGTGATTGATATTTGTAATTCAGGTTTGAAGTTTTCAGGGCAGCATCTTGCTGAAAAAGTCTGCATTATCTTCTTGTTCTCCGGGTGGTGGTACGGGTAGTGGTTTTTTTTGTTGCAGCAGGCTTTGCTGCCGGAGCGGCTTTTACCGGGTTTGTGGTGGCTCTGTTAACATTATAACTTCCCCTGGCCACGTTATGATTCACCGTATTGGAAGTACGCCTTGTCCGGTTGTAGTTGTTAAAATTATTTGTGTTATGAATTATTACAGTATTACCTCCATGATGATATCCGCCGTGATACGCGGCATGGTGATAATAATGATGATGCCGGTATGCATGCACTGCAACACAGGTAAAAGCTACAAAATAGGACGGATAAACCCCGTAATGATATGGCGGATGGTAAGGAACATACACCGGCGAATAGACGTATTGTATGATTGGTTGCGATTCAACCACCACTACCGTATTTGTTGATGTTGCAGAAGCAGTGCTGGTTTTTGTTGCATCGGTAACTGCGCCAGCCGCGGTAGTGGTTTTAGCCGGCTCGGTTCCTGTATAAGCGGGATTGGCCGTACTTGCAGGCGCCGCTGGCTTAGGCTCTATAACATAATCTTTGCCATACAGATCCTTATCACCAACAATCTGCAATGTAACTTTCTTATTTTTATCCCTGTCGACCAGGATAACTGCTACATCCTGTGTTTCCTTTTCAGTTACATCAACCTGGAGTATAAATGTAAACGACTCATCCTTTTGCTTGGTTTCTACTTTGATAAAATCAACTTTCTTATCCAGGTTTAAATCCAGGTTATTGATACCTGTTTTTTCTTCGTTTAATGATTTTTCAAAGTCTTCTATGGTCTTGGATTTTTGAAACAGATCCAACACGGCATAAAGATCCAGGTTGTCTCCTGGTAAGCCTAATGCTGTGGTATCACTCTCTGTTTGTGAAAAAACAGGAAGGCTTAAGATACATAAGGCAAGCACAATGAATGATAAAATACGCTTGTTCATAATTGTTAATTATTTTTAAGGTAGTTGTTGATGTTTAGACCCGGATATTAGTAATGACCGACTGAACAGTAGCTATTAAAAAAAAGGCAAAAAAGAGCCTTATTGAAAAAGTCTCAAATTAATCAATAAGGCTCTTCATTCTATCTTTCATTTAGTAAAGGATTTCACTTCTATTTTTTGAAATCAAAACAAAGAATGCCTGTAAATCCAAACTGCCAGAGTGTTGCATAATCAGGTACGGCATAGGCGACCCCGCCTCCGCTAACCCATATATCACTTCCAAATGTTGAAATGATAGATTGCATATAAGCCTCTAGTTTTAAGGAAACTATTGATGCTGTTTTTACTTTGACACCCAATCTTGCATCCCATGCAAATTTGGAAACTGAATTATCATTTACACCAATCACTCCAACGCCTAATCCCAGTCCTCCGTATGGTCGTGCCTTTGCTTCCACATCACCAAAATATGTATTTCCACCCAGCAAAATGTAATTTACGGATCCTTTAGAATTTTCATCATTATTTATCTGTACACCTGCCTGGGTATAGAGCGGAAAATGAGTATCCATTCTATGGTATTTCAACGTAATGGATTTATTGAAACCGGCAAAATATTCAATACCGCCACCATAGCGGAATGCGGCTTGAACGTCGGTATACGCGGCATCAAAATCCACTTTATCGTGAAAGGTGTAGCCGGCATCTAAATTCAGGCTTATTACTCCTGGTTGTGCCTGAATGCTGATCGTGCACAAGATAATACTTGCAAGTATTACTAATTTTTTCATAATTTGTTCGGTTTTAGGTTTATTTATTGATTGACTGAAATTTACAACTTTGATTATTTCCTAATTTATTCGTTCACTCATGATTACCAACTGTAAGCCTGATAACAAACATGCAGTGCTTTTATGAGTATAAAAGGTGTCTATTTTTCCAAAATTCCCTTTTTCTGCAATTCGCTTCTAATGGCATAAATAATTTCATCCATCGACGAATCAAAACGGGAAGGATTAAGCGATGATGTTGTTCCTGACCACATCAGCTTATCGTCCTTAACTGCATACATGTTTGTTTCAACCAAAAATGTTTTATCCTCGGTATAATAGCCTGGCGTGTAACTACGGTAACCATACCAGCCACCATACGATGTACCCGGATTATAGGAAAGACTTTTCTCAACATCCGTAAGGTGCATCACAATAATACCATCAAAACCATCCTTCAATAATTTTTCGTTCAACAGTTTAGGATCGGTATCATTTTGGGAAAGATAAGTATAGGATTGAACGCCGGTTGTTTTTTTAAGTTGTTTAACAATTTTATCTTCTGCTATCCGCTGCGAGGCGGCATCTTTAAGCGGAGCCACCACCAGAACCTTTTTGTAAGGCATTGGATTCAGATTGAAAGAAGGATCGGCCCAGCTTTTTTCAAGTTTGGTCGAAGCACATGCGAAGAACAACCCAATAAACAAGGTCGACAGAAAGAAGAATCTAGTTTTCATGATGTTTGATTTTTTTGTTAGTAATTGATTATCTGTTGTTAATTGGTTCACTTAAAGTATTGCGGTTGTGATAGCCGGATGAACAAGAGGTACTGCTGATAAGGATAAGCTCACTTCGCTCATCGGGACAATCGGTTTTACTTGAATCAGGATCAATAATGTGATCCCGGGGTTCAGGCAGGTTACTATTTACCTGATGCGTTTTTAAATCCTGAATTTACAATAACAATTTTCAGGTCTTTTTCCGGGGCTTCCAGCGTTGTAGTGCCCTGGAACTGTGTGCCATCAGGCAAGTCGCTGAAAGTGACGACAAAAGTCACTTTTTGCTTAGGATCATCAACCGAAGTACTTACATCTAAGGCCATAAGTTTTTGATTGCTTTTGTTGAGCGAAATAGTGAGCGCATCTCCAGCTTCATTGTAACCAGGGAAAGTAAGTTTGAACTTTTTATTGGGCTCCAGCACCTGTATCCCGACTTTTCCATCGTTATACAATTTCTGTAATTTTTCAGGATCAGGCGGAAGATACGTCTGTACTTTTTCAACAGCTTTTTGAGCGTATTCCGACATATCTGCTTTTTTATTTGCAGCTACTTTTCCGCGTAATCCACCGGGGGCTTTTGCAGCCGCTGATCCACCTGTTTCCACCTTGGTGAGTTTACCATCCAGGGCATAATAGCATTGCTTCTGTTTTACCGATTTCTGTTCACCTTTTACAAAAACAGTGGTAGTTTCAATCCACTCGAACTTTTTCATTGCCGCCTTACTGTCGGTAAGGTTTTTCTTGATCATCGTTATGTTTTCCTGCATATCAGCCTGGGCTGATATACGGGAAATTCCGGCAATACATGCCAAAATCAGAATTAAACTCAGCTTTTTCATATGTTTATCGTTTAAGGGATTCTGAATATTTATGTTAATTCTGCTTGTTGTTTGTTCATTCAAACAAAAGGGTTTCAATTTTTACAGTCAGCAGGTTGCTTTTAACCGGTGGGGTTCAACATGCTGTAAAAAGCCTGATGGCTTAATTTTTATTTGGCAGGAAAGGAATTTGATCGAGTACATTAGCCCTGATAACCATAAGGATATAATTTTC
>CAYNVK010000382.1:0-4129 GCA_964400395.1 uncultured Lentimicrobiaceae bacterium
CTGAAAGGCAAACAGTATGCCCAGGTTTTAGTTTCGCTTGCCTTGCTGGTTACGCCATTTAACCTGCGTGGCTTCAGCCTGTTTCAGCCGGTTTGTTTCGATATTATTTTCTGGAGCCTGATTTTCTGGCTCACCCTGCGAGGGATCAATACTAAGTCCGATAAATACCTGCTCCTTATCGGGCTTGCTGCCGGGTTCGGGCTGCTTAACAAATACCTGATAGCCCTCGAGATTGTTGCTATCCTGGTTGCTTTTTTAATTTCTCCCTACCGCAGCCTCTTCACCCGGAGGGCGTTATATATGGCCATTATTATAGCAACCGTGATTTTTCTGCCTAATTTAATCTGGCAGGTTAAAAATCAATTCCCGGTACTGGTGCATATGCAGGCTTTAAACGATACACAACTGGTGCATGTAAACCGCATGTCTTTTTTCACCGACCAGCTGTTTATGGGTTCTGTTGCCATATTTCTTTTCATTCCCGGTATTATTTTCATGGGCTTTGGCCGAAGCCTGAAACCATATCGCCCGCTTATCGTTGCCAGTTTTATTGTGTTGTTTGGCCTGGCATTCCTAAGGGGTAAAAGTTATTATACCCTGGGATTGTTCCCGCTCTGGATTGCAGCCGGAGGGGTTTTCTGGGAGAACATTTTGAAAAGAAATTTTGCAAAAATTCTGCTGCCTGTAATCATGCTGCTGTTGTCGATACCCATATTGCCCATGGGAGTACCTGTATACAAGGCGGATAAACTTGCCGCATATTTCGACGGCGCAAAAAACCAAGCAGGCTTTGATATGGCTCTTCGCTGGGAAGACGGCCGCTTACACAGTTTGCCGCAGGATTATGCCGATATGCTTGGCTGGGATGAGCTGGCTGCTATAACCGCTAAAGCATATAACCAGGTTACGGATAAAAAGGCAGCTATAATTTATGCCGAAAACTACGGTCAGGCAGGGGCAATCATGGTAATAGGCAAAAAATACAATTTGCCCGAGCCTGTATGCTTTTCGGAAAGTTTTTTCTACTGGTTTCCACGAAGTTTCGAACATGAAATCACAAGCCTTGTATATGTTAACAGCGAACTTGGCGAAGATATAAGCGCATTGTTTGCCGACTGCAGGTTAATAGGAAGAATAGATAATCCGTTGGCCAGGGAATATGGCACCGGAGTATGGCTTTGCACAAATCCACATTCCAGTTTTAACGGATTCTGGAAACAACGGGTTCCGCAGATTACCAATCCGTTTCAATAATTATATCAAAAACAAATTCTCCTGCCCATGACCCGACTTGTTATGATTTCAGTGAGGATAATCCTTCTGTTCGCGGTTCTGTTCCTGGTTACACGAGTGCTTAAAAGAGCCGATGAACGGAGTTACGGATCCACCTCCACTGCCGTATTTTCAAAAGGGAATGCCCCCGACAGCATCCGGAAAGAAGTACTGGAGCAACTGCATAAATTTCAGGAAGGATACACAAAACGGGATACCGCCCGGGTTACATCTTTTATGGATTCCCTGTATTCGAAAGAAAACCTGCTTATTGCCGGCACCATGCCCCGCGAAATATACATTGGATACAAGCAGGCAGGTGAACTGGTAAAAAGCGACTGGGAGTCGTGGGGCGACTGCCGGTTTGCTATGGACAGCGCAAATATTTCATCAAGTGGCAATATAGCCTGGTTTTCGGCCAGGGGATTTGTAAAATTTGATCTTTCGCACCTGTTGGTGATGCCTTTGCGCTTTACCGGCGTGATGGTAAAAGAGGAAGGAACCTGGAAATTCCAGAAACAACAGTTCCAGTTTGATATTGATTTCAGTACCCTTCTCCCGGCTATACTTTTACTCACGGCCTGGCTTGCCGTGGAACTTGTTTTATTTTTGATTGCGTTTTACAGGTATTTTAAGAAACGAAGCCAGGCATAAACAATCAATGATATTTAAAATTCTGAAGATTTCCTTGCCTTCAATTCAATACGCAACATTAGCAGCAGCAGTGCTCCCGTGCAGATAATTGCCCTGATGGCATACACCGATGCCAACCTGCCTTCGCTGGCAAAAAGCGAAATGCCTGCAACGGCCATCATCATCATCCATACTGAAAAGGCTTCGGTATTCTGTTTCTGGCTTGCCATTCGCGCATACACCGGGAAATAAGAAATAACCATGATGCTTTGTACCGCGTAGTTGGTTACCACATGGTTGCTTGAAATTATCCAGAAAACAAGGATTGACATTACCGCCAGCAGGCATCCCACATCAAAGCGATTGAAACGTGTGGACTTATCGCCCCATACCAGTATGGCTACCGATACACTCACTACCAGGATGAGATCCGTAAAGTTGAGGATATTATCACTGATATTGTGGTGGCTTTCGGCAAAATATGTAAACAGGCTGATGCCCACTGCCAGCGAGAAAAATGTCCACATGGCCAGCGACGGGCTTATTCTTTTATGGTAGAGCAGGTAAATATAACGCGCTAAAATTAATACATTAATTCCTGATACTATAATGTTTACAAGGAGTTTTACTGAATCCATGGGTTGCTCCGGGCTTTTTAACCGAACGGTAAAAGTACTAAAAAGCAACATTTGTTGTGCTGGTCTCCATGCTTTGAGTGGAGGGCTAAAACGCTGTAACCCTCACAACTTTAAAATCCTGCAAACCAGTATCCGGGTCTCTTCAGGAATTCAGGGAATCCACAATACGTTGCTTACAACTATTCCGGTTCTTCACCTGTATTTTCCTTTTCCATGTTGGTAAAAAATTCATCAACAATGGTCTTGGCCTGCTCCAGGTCTTTAAATGCAACAAACACCTTTGCCTGCGCACCGGTTGTGGGAATAATATTCCACGGAAGCGACATATCCTGTTCAATAATCGTTTCAATATCATTATCTTCGAGTATACTCTTCAACAGTCCGGCCTCCCAGGCTGTTCCTTCAAAAACCAGGTATGGAGCCAGGTCTTTGTCATCCTTTTCCTTTGTCATGCTGCAAATATTAAACAACTATAAAGTTACGAAAATATAGGCGAAATTAAACCTGATCTGCGATTGAATCCGCATATTATTTGGGAGCAAATGCATAAATCATCCACCGGAGCAGGATTGTTGGTGAATAACAATTGGTTTCCAGCCAATCCGTAAATAACAGGTTACCCGGGATGCAAAATTGTTAATCCCCCGGAATACGGTATCTTTGCCTGGTTTCCGACTTGTCTAAATCACTTAAAATGAACAGAAAACGACTCCCTGACTTATCGGTTGCTGATTTGCACGAAAACCTGGTCGGGGACTACCGGATGGGGAAAACTCAAAGTACCCATTCCTCCCGCCCGTTTGTCAGGGATTTTGTATTTAAAAACACCACAAACAGGCTATTGCTCACCACGGCATACCCCGCAACCTCCACTAAACAATAAACACATAGCACTAAGCACATAGCACTAAGCACCCAGCACATAGCACTAAGCACATAGCACTCAACACATAGCACTCAACACATAGCACTAAGCACTACACACAAACTTCCAGCAATGGCTAAAATTTAGCGGGTAACCCAAAATCATCAGGTTATGATTCAATCAAGACTATCGCAGGCGGAAATATTGCATACACTGTCCGAAGCCCTAACACATCCCGAATTACTGCATCCTGACGACAGCGCCATCCTGTTTTATGATCTTACGGCGATAAAAGCACGGGTTGAAGCGTTAAAACGTGTATTCCCCACGGGCACACTACATGCCGTGGCGGTTAAAGCCAACCCGCTTCTCAAAATCCTTTCTTTTGCCAGCGGCTTACACACCGGTGCCGAAGTAGCCAGCCTTCCCGAACTTTACCTGGCCGAAAAAGCCGGATTTGGACCCGGTCAGATCGTGTACGATTCTCCCTGCAAAACAAGGGAAGAACTTGAATATGCCCTCAAAACGGGGGTGAGCATCAATGCCGATTCCTTCCAGGAGCTTGACCGGATTGCTGAAATTCTGAAAAATATAAAATCAAACAGTGTCATCGGGCTGCGGATTAATCCACAGGTAGGGCCCGGAAGCATAAAAACTACCAGCGTTGCCGATGGCATTTCCAAATTCGGGATTCCCCTGGCCCAAAACCGGGAAAAAATTA
>CAYNVK010000383.1:0-4111 GCA_964400395.1 uncultured Lentimicrobiaceae bacterium
TAATAGTTTTACTATGGCAAAGACCACCAAAGTATCGAAGAAAAGAGTTGTTAAAGTTGAGGCTACCGGAAGAGCTTATGTTTCGGCTTCTTTTAACAATATCATCATTTCGCTCACTAACAATGCCGGACAGGTAATTTCCTGGGCATCGGCCGGGAAAATGGGATTCAGAGGTTCAAAAAAGAACACTCCCTATGCCGCACAGATGGCTGCAACGGAATGCTCAAAAGTTGCTTTTGACCTTGGGTTACGTAAAGTGAAAGTATTCGTTAAAGGTCCCGGATCGGGCCGCGAATCAGCAATACGTACCATTCACACTGCCGGTATTGAAGTTACCGAAATTCAGGATATCACTCCATTGCCACACAATGGTTGCAGACCTCCTAAACGCAGAAGGGTTTAATACAATTCTCTTACTTCGATCTTTCAGAACAATAAGTTTAATAATACATAATCAAAAGGCTTTATGGCAAGATATATTGGTCCTAAGACAAGGATAGCCAGAAAATTCAAGGAACCTATCTACGGGCCCGATAGTTCTTACGAAAAAAAGAACTACCCTCCCGGAATGCACGGACAAAATAAACGCAGGAAAAAACAATCCGAATACGGTGTTCAGCTTCAGGAAAAACAAAAAGCTAAATACACTTACGGAATTCTTGAAAAACAATTCAGGAATATTTTCGAAAAAGCTACCCGTAAAAAAGGTATCACCGGCGAAATCCTGTTACAACTCATCGAATCACGCCTCGATAACGTGGTTTACCGCCTCGGTATCTCCCCAACCCGCGATGGTGCCCGCCAGCTTGTTGGCCATGGTCACATCACTGTGAATGGTAAAGTTCTTAACATACCTTCATACGAATGCAACAGGGGTGATGTTATTGCCGTTCGCGAACGTTCAAAATCACTCGAAGTTATCCAGAATTCACTCCAGGGTCGTGTAAACCGCTTCTCATGGTTAGAATGGGATGGCGCAATGATGGCAGGAAAATTTGTTAACTTCCCTGAACGCGAAGAAATTCCTGAAAATATCAAGGAACAGCTCATCGTCGAACTGTATTCGAAGTAATTTATTATCTTGCATTATTTTTTAAAAAAAGGACTTATATGGCCATTTTAGCATTCCAGAAACCTGATAAGGTTATCATGATAACTGCTGACGAGTTCGACGGTGTTTTCGAATTCCGTCCACTCGAACCAGGCTTTGGTATCACAATAGGTAATGCATTACGCAGGATCTTACTTTCATCACTCGAAGGCTATGCAATTACCTCATTACGTATCGATGGCGTTGAACACGAATTTTCATCGGTAAAAGGGGTAGTTGAAGATATAACTGATGTTATCCTGAACCTGAAAAAAGTTAGATTCCGCAAACAAATAGAATCGGAAGAAAGTGAAAAAATCAACTTCACCGTAACCGGGAAAGATACTTTCACTGCAGGCGATATCGCCAAACACCTTTCGATTTTCCAGGTGCTGAACCCTGAGGTAGTTATCTGCCATATGGAGCCTTCAGTAAAACTGAATGTTGAGATTAGTGTAAACAAAGGCAGAGGTTACGTACCGGCAGAAGAGAATAAAGTTGCCAATGCACATATCGGAACCATATTTATGGATTCCATTCACACTCCGATAAAGAATGTGAAATATAGCATCGAAAACTTCCGCGTTGAACAGAAAACTGACTACGAGAAACTGATTCTTGAAATTAAAACCGACGGTTCAATACACCCGAAGGACGCCTTGAAAGAAGCAGCACGTATCCTGATCCATCACTTTATGCTCTTCAGTGATGAAAAGATTACGCTCGATATCGAGGAAAAAGCAGTTGCTGAAGAATTTGATGAAAATACACTTCATATCCGTCAGTTACTCAAAACCAAGTTAGTGGATATGGATCTTTCAGTCCGTGCACTCAACTGCCTTAAAGCTGCCGATGTTGAAACCCTTGGCGAACTGGTAGCTTTTAATAAAAACGACTTATTGAAATTCCGCAATTTTGGTAAAAAGTCGCTAACCGAACTGGAAGACCTGGTAAAAACCAAAGGACTTGAATTCGGAATGAATGTTGCGAAGTACAAATTAGATAAGGAATAAGCGAAATGAGACATCAGAAAACAATAAACCACCTGGGCAGAACCAGTACTCATCGCAAAGCTATGCTATCCAATATGGCTAGCTCGCTGATCATGCATAAACGCATCAGTACCACCATTGCCAAAGCAAAGGCACTTCGTGGATATGTAGAGCCATTGATCACACGCGCTAAAATAGATTCAACACACTCACGCCGCGTAGTTTTTAGCTACCTGCAGGATAAAGAAGCTGTTACCGAACTCTTCCGCGAAGTATCAGTGAAAGTTGCTAACCGTCCGGGAGGATATGTTCGCATCCTGAAAACCGGCTTCCGCCTAGGCGATAACGCTGATATGTGTATCATCGAGTTGGTTGACTACAACGAAAACCTTCTGACAACCAAAGAAACAACAACCAAAAAAGCGGTTCGCCGTCGGAAACCAGCAACAAAAAAAGCTACTGAAGCCTCAGCCGAAGAAGCTCCTGTAGCTGAAAAAGCTCCAAAAGCTAAAGCAACGAAAGCCAAAGCCGCTGAAGAAGTTGTAGCCGAAGAAGTTGTTGAGAAACCAGTTGTTGAAGAAGCTAACGAAACACAAACCGAAACTGAAGAAAAATAACTAATATTCAGCAAATGATTCAATTAAAAGGATAAAGTGAAGGTCTCTTTGCTTTATCCTTTTATCATTTTTAATGCAAAACACGAACATTCAAATCTAACACTATATAAGTTATGAGTCAGATCGTAAACATTACTGGCCGCCAGATTTTAGATTCGCGCGGTAATCCTACTGTTGAAGTAGACGTATTCACATCCAATGGCGTGATGGGCCGCGCAGCCGTTCCATCAGGTGCATCAACCGGTGTGCACGAAGCTTGTGAGCTTCGCGATGGCGATAAAGCCATTTATAAAGGAAAAGGCGTTTTGAAAGCCGTTCAGAATGTAAACAAAGTACTTGCAGAAGAACTGAAAGGATACTTTGTTACCGAGCAGAACGAAATTGATGCCAAGATGATTGAACTCGACGGCACACCGAATAAATCGAACCTGGGCGCAAATGCCATCCTGGGCGTTTCTCTGGCCGTTGCTAATGCAGCTGCTCAGGAATCGAACCAGTATCTTTTCCGTTATGTGGGTGGCGTTAATGCCAACACGCTGCCAATCCCAATGATGAATATAATCAACGGTGGATCGCATGCCGATAACAGCATCGATTTCCAGGAATTTATGATCATGCCGGTAGGTGCTCCTTCGTTCCGCGAAGGTCTGCGCATGGGTGCTGAAGTTTTCCACAGCCTGAGCGCAGTGCTCAAGAAAAATGGTTATTCAACCAACGTAGGCGACGAAGGTGGTTTTGCACCTAACCTCAAATCGAATGAAGAAGCTATCACAGTTATACTTCAGGCTATTGAAAACGCTGGATACAAACCAGGTCAGGATGTGTTTATTGCACTCGACCCGGCATCAAGCGAATACTTCCTCACCGACGAGAACATGTACCACCTGAAAAAATCTACCGGCGAAAAACTTACACCTTCGCAAATGGTTGACTTCTGGAAATCGTGGACTGACAAGTATCCTATTATTTCAATCGAAGACGGTATGGCCGAAGACGATTGGGATGGCTGGAAACTGATGACCGATACCATGGGTAAGAAAATTCAGCTTGTTGGTGACGATTTGTTTGTAACCAACAGCAAGCGCTTACAGATGGGTATCGATAAAGGTGTTGCTAACTCCATCCTGGTTAAAGTAAACCAGATCGGCAGCCTTACCGAAACCATTGACGCTGTTAACCTGGCATACCGCAATTCGTACACTGCTGTAATGAGCCATCGTTCGGGCGAAACCGAAGATACTACCATTGCTGACCTTGCAGTAGCTCTGAATACCGGCTTGATCAAGACCGGTTCAGCCAGCCGTACCGATCGTATAGCTAAATACAACCAGTTGCTGCGCATCGAGGAAATTCTTGGTAGCAATGCCCGTTACCTGGGTAAAGAGTTCAAATACGCAAGATAATTGCCTTTA
>CAYNVK010000384.1:0-4091 GCA_964400395.1 uncultured Lentimicrobiaceae bacterium
TGACAAAATTTGTATTATTGTTTTGTTTAGCGCTTCGACTCCAGCGTGACTAGATTTGTATTAATGTATTGCTCAACGCTTCGACTCCGCTTAGCGTGACTAGATTTGTATTAATGTATTGCTCAACGCTTCGACTCCGCTCAGCGTGACAAAATTTGTATTATTGTTTTGTTCAGCGCTTCGACTCCATCAGCGTGACAAAATGTGGTGCAAAAGGTTATGATCTCCTATCGTTAATTCCTGTCTTCGATAGTCAGAAAATTCAAATCCGAAGATCAAAACATGTTCAAACCACTTGTCATGCTGAGCAAAGTTTAAGCAACTTAAAAAAACCATATTTTCCTTTACGCCTTCTGCTCACACTTCTTAACCGTATATTTTTCCAGCGCTTTCATATTTACCTCCACGCCAATTCCGGGCCCGGTGGGCACGGTGATGGTTCCATCGGGATTCAGTTCGAAAAGCGTTTCAACAATATCTTCGGTATAATATTTCCGGTTTGGCGAAAGATCGCTTGGCAATGTGAAATTAGGAAGTGAAGCAAGCGCAACATTCCCTGCACGGCCAATACCCGATTCGAGCATTCCGCCATGCCACACCGGGATATTTTTCGAAGCGCAATAATCGTGGATTTTTTTGGATTCGGTATAGCCACCCACGCGCCCCGGTTTGATGTTGATGATGCGGCAACTTCCCATTTCAATGCCTGCGCGTGTATCGCCCAGCGAATGTATGCTTTCGTCGAGGCAAAGGTCTGTTTTTATTTCGCGCTGCAACTTGGCGTGGTCGAAAATATCATCGTACCCCAGCGGCTGTTCAATAAGCGAAAGGTTGTATTCATCCATTTTCTTAAACACCGGAAGATGATTGAGTGTGTAAGCCGAATTGGCATCCACCTGCAACAACATATCAGGATATTCGCGCCGGAGGGCATCAATAAACTGCAGGTCGCGCTCAGGAGCAATTTTGATTTTAATCCGCTGATAGCCTTCTTTCATGTATTTTTCCATCACATGAAGCAAATCAGGAACCGTGTCGCTGATACCCAGGCTAACCCCGACTTTAATTTTCTCCTGTGTTCCGCCCAGCATCTTCGACAGGGATATTCCTTTTGATTTTGCAAATGCATCGTAGAGTGCAGCTTCCAGCCCGGCTTTAGCCATCATATGCCCACGGACTTTGGCATAGCTTGCGATAGCTTCATCCACACTCGCAATATCTTTACCGATGATGGCGGGAATCAGGAAATCGTTCAGAATATGCCAGGCAGTAGGAACTGTTTCGTACGAATAAAACGGGGTTTCTTCGGCAACACATTCGCCCCAGCCGGTAACGCCCTCGGCATCAACGCGCACCATAATGTGCTGTTCGTCGTATTCGGTTCCCATTGAGGTAACAAATGGGGTTACCAGTATCATTTTGGTGTGGCGTAATTCAATGCGGTCTATTCTCATGGAAAATAATTTTTTTATGGTTTATAAATCAGGTTCGGGTTCAGGTATCCGCAGCTATGGCTTGGAAATCAAGCTGTTGATCACCTCTTTCATTTTATTGAATTCTTCTACATCGTAAAGCCGGGTGAGGAAAACTATTTTGCCTTCCCTGTCGATGATTACGTTACGGGTTATTCCGGCTTCCTTTTTGGCGTACAACCCGAAAACCCTGGCTGCCGAATCGGGTGCCAGCGGATAGGTGATTTTCATTTTCTCAGCAAAGCCACGAACAACATTCATAGGCTCGTCGCGATCGATGCCTACCAGTACAAAATCCTTCTCCTTGAGCGGCAGCCAGATTTCGCTTTCGATATGTGGCATTTCTTTGCGGCATACGCCACACCAGCTGGCGGTAAACTGCAGCATCACCACTTTCCCCCGCTGATCAGATAGCCTGAAGGTTTTTCCTTCGGTGGTTGTAAGTTCAAAATCGGGAGCTTGCTGCCCAACCTGAACAATGTAGCCTTTATCTTCTTCTTTTTTCTGTTTGCAGAAACTGAGTGTGAACACCAGCGAACAAAAAAGACAGGTCGCAAAAATTTGTTTCATAGTATTCATATACAATGGCTTGATATCTTTAAAGGATTATTTTTTTGATACCCTTAATACCGGGAATTTTTCACCGATCTTAAGCAAATCAGCAAATAGCGGGTAGGTTACCAGCCCCAGTTCCGATTTAGGCTCGAGTGCCAGTACAACCATATTCCCTTTCAGTTGGGCGGTAGGTATAAAAATATAGTCACCTTCACCAATGGTTCCGGTATAAACATTTGCTTCAACCTGGGGATTGATAATTATATCGCGCTCAAAATCAATTGAATCAATACTTTTGATGGTGTATTGCTCAATTTTATAGCTTTTCTGATTTTTAAAAGTTGAATATGTGAGAGCATGCCGCTGAACCCAGTCCATGAGCTTTTTGTTTTCAGCAGGCACCAGGTAACCTGCAGGCTTTGTTACATCGTAAATCGATTTAACAACCGGGCGGTAATCATTCACAACCACAACAGTATCGGTATTGGTGGTATACGAAAGCAGAGTGATTGAGAGTTTCTGCCCGTTGGCAGTGTGTTCCGATTGTATGGAAACTTTTGGGTTTGCCTTGCCGGATACCAGCACCTTCCGGCCATCGGCAACCATTTTTTTAATTTCACCCTGGTGCAGATATGCAAACTGAAGTATGGCGCGCATCCCGGTCATCTGGCCTTCGGCCCGGTGCCTGATGTTTTCAACATAGGTATCTTTCCCGTTCAATCCTTCCTGTATAAACGAAAGCGAGTTCAATATCCCGAAACTCTGCCTGCCATCGTTCACATCGAAGGTGCTGTGCCTGATGTAATCCTGTTCCGGCGGGCCACCGGGAGCATAAATAGCAGTGGTGAATTTGTTATCGGTCAGGTATTTCGACCAATAAGGGAAAACCTCTTTGTTCGAAAACGTCCTGAGTTGCTCCGATACGTTAGGGTTGGTATTCACACCCAGGGTTTCGGATGCATTACGCCTGTAGCCATATTTCTGCCAATCGCCGCCATAAGGTGCATATTCGTGAACATCCATGGTAACGTCGAAAAGGTATTTATCGAAAAACCTGTGCAACGCCTGGGTTTCGGGCTCGGTTAACACCAGGTGGTTCCGGTTCAGGTCGGCATTATTCCCGTTTCGCCTGTTGTTTACTTCCGAGCCGTCAGGATTCATCTGCGGTATAATGACAATATCCAGTTTATCAAACAAAAATTTGTTTTCAGGCTTTATGAGCGATTGGGCAAGCATGAGGGCCCCTTCCTTACCCGACTGTTCGTTACCGTGCTGCTGGGCCAGGAACAAAACTTTAAGCTTCGATTTATCCTTGCCAAATTCGCCCGACGAAAATTTGAGCGCATACAGGTTACGGCCCTGCACCGACTGGCCAATAGTTTCCACTTTCAGCAAACCCGACTGCTGGTCGAGCTGGTTGATAAATTCAGTTAACTGGGTGTAGGTTGTAACTTTCTGGAAATTGTTTTTTTCGAGCGGAAGCATAATTTGTTGTGCAAAACTGATTTTTGCAACAGCAATTGCAAAAATAATAATACGGACAGATTTCATATTCAGGATGTTGTAAGGTAATGATTGAGAGAGCGCCAGTGACTGCAAAAAGAAGGCCTCTAAGCGAAAGTAAATGTAAGAATTATAGCTGGAATATGCGAAAAAATGAACATGAAAAAATTTAACAATCTACTACAGCTAAAATTTTTCAGTTTAAAAAAAGGTAGTCGGGTGGCATGGCCAATATCTGTAAAATGCAATATTTGAAACAATTTCCCTATCCTTAAACCAGCCTAATACCCGATATTCAGGTCTTTGGGGTTCATTTTGGAGTTTGCAAGAATTTGGCAGAGCGGGATCGGGAAAAGCATCTGGTATGAACAACCGTTTCAAACTAACATCATATTGCTGCTGGGTGAAATAATCCATCCTGATCCAATATTTCGAAATTGTTGTTTGTCAGAATACAATATTGTTTGATACCATCAAACAATATTGTATCTTTGTATCAAACAACTTAGGCGAATATGATTTTAGAAAGTGTTATAGAACATGTTGTGGAACAACAAAAGT
>CAYNVK010000385.1:0-4090 GCA_964400395.1 uncultured Lentimicrobiaceae bacterium
AATTTCCATGGGGGTGTAACTGCTTCCTTTATCGAAGAAATCGCTCACGTAGTTATTTGCTATTTTGTCAAAAAGCGTTTTAATACTAGTATTTAATACAGTTTTTGCCTCCAAGCCAGTCAATTTTTCGAATGCCTTATTAAATTGTGTTACCCTATTATTGCTGTCCCAAACTACTATAGGTGCGTTGGCATAATTCAGCAGGTTTTCGAGGTAATCGCGTGTTTCCCTGAGCTTTTCCTCTACCAGTTTGCTTTCATGGATATTAGTGCACGTACCAAACCATTTGGTGATCTGCCCCTCGTCGTTACGTACCGGGGCGCCACGTATGAGGAACCAATGATACACACCATCTTTTCGGAGCAGCCTGCATTCGAGCGAGTAATCACCATTGTTGTTTACGGCATTTTGCCAGGCATCCCATGCTAACTGCTGATCGTCGGGGTGAAAAGGTTTATTCCACCCATCGCCATAGCTCTCCTCGTACGATAGCCCAGTATATTCTACCCATTGTTTATTGAAATAAACGTTTTTGCCATTTGAATCCGTAATCCAGACAATCTGCGGCATGGATTCGGCCAGTAAACGAAATTCCCGTTCCCTGTCGGTTATTGACTGCTCAGCCAGTTTGCGGCTGGTGATATCGGTGATAAATCCTTCGAGATACAGCAGTTCGTTGTTCTCATTAAAGACACCCTGGCCTTGTTCCCATACCCAACGGATTTTGTCATTAGCTGCTATAACCGGATATTCGTACCTGAATACTTTCTTTTTAGAAAGAGCTTGCTGCCACTTTTGCCAGAGCAATTCACGGTAATCGGGATGTATAATATCATTGAAAGCAATTTTGCGGTTGTGCAGAAAATCCGAGGGCGGGTACCCGGTAATGGACTTGCAGCCATCGCTTATAAAAAGCATGGTCCATTGCGAATCGTTGGCGCATCGGTAAGCAAAACCAGGCAGGTTCGAAATAAGTGTTGTTTGCTGGCGTTGTAATTCGTTCAGGGCCAGTTCAGCTTGCTTTCGTTCGCTGATATCGCGTGTGCTGGTGCGGAATCCAAGTGAATTGCCTTTGGCATCGAAAATCGGCCTCCACGAAACTGAAGCCCAGAACCAGCTGCCATCTTTGCGTTTAATGCGAAACTCAAAATTATCGCCTGAAACACCAAACACTGCATTTTCAAATTTTTTTCTGACTGACTCAATATCTTCTTCAAGGCATAATATAGGCAATAACCTTTCGGCTTCCATATATTCCCTCATGGTATAGCCTGTAAGCTGTTCGGCGAATGAATTCATCCAGATCAGTTTACCCTGGTTACTGAACCATGCTTCCCAACTGGCTGCATAATTAGCAATGGCTTTAAATTTCTCCTCACTTTCTCGTAATACCATTTCAGATTGTACCCGTTCGGAAACATCGCGTATTACCCCTTCGTGGAATAATATATTGCCATCTTCATCCAGGGTATACCATCCATGGTCCTCAGCCCACAATACGGTGCCATCCTTTTTCTTCAACCGGAAAATTCCCAGTTCACGAAACGTTTCATCCATCACAAGGGTATCCCTGTCGGTGGGAGTCAGGTATAAATCCTGGCGGATATCAATGGCTAACATTTCTTCACGGCTGTTGTAGCCAAACATTTTAACCATGGCCGGGTTTACCTCAACAAATTTGCCATCATGCGTACTTTTATATACGCCATCAGGCATTTTTTCGATCAGGGTGCGATACATGGCTTCGCTTTCGACCAACGCTATCTCGGCCAGTTTGCGTTTGGTGATATCAACATACGATGCCAGGAAATGGTTAACGGATCCATCGTGGTTACGCTCGCACTCTACCGTTAAAGTAACATATAAAACCTCTCCGTTTTTGCATATAAAACGCTTATCAATCTCATAACCATCAATTTTGCCATCCACAACCTGCTGAAACATATCCAGGTTTTCATCCAGGTCGCCGGGATGCGAAACATTAGTCCAGCTTAGCTCCAGTAATTCTTCCCTTGTATACCCAAGCATCTGGCATAAACGCTGATTTACTTCAATCCATTTTTTATCAGGTGTCGAAACGCTCATACCTACAGCACCTGCATCGAAATAGTGTTTGAACTCCTGGCGGCTGTTGCGTAGTTCTGTTTCCAGCAGCTTTTGTACGGTAATATCCTGGATACTCCCGAATACTATCCTTTTTTCCTTATCGTAAGTAGCAATGGAATGTATATCCCTGGTTTCACCGGTATCTGCCTTCCTGATTTTGAACTCTATATCATACGGAATACCTTCTTCGATCAGTTTCTTAAGCGCCATATCCATCATAGAACGATATTCGGGCAAAGGAAACTGCTTTATACTTTCATATCCTAACTGATTGACTTCCATTCCATAGAGTTTGGCTGCTCCTTCGGAAGCAACAACCTCAAGTGAATCGATATGCAATTCCCAGTTGCCTGATAATGAAGCCAGTTCGGCCCTTTGCAACCTGGCTTCACTGTTATGTAATTTTTCCTGATCTTGCTTTTGACGGGAGTTGTCGCGTGCTACCAGAATTATGCTGTCAGCATTGCCAGCTTCATTAAGCAGAACTTCAGCATTAAACTCCATTAGCAAACGGGATGAATCTTTCCTGATTACCAGGTAGTCCGAAGGACCGGTATAATTCCCCTGTAACATTTCAGAGATCAGGGTATGCGCCTTTTGGTGAAAACCGGCATCCAGGAACTCGAGAAAATTGCGCCCGAGTATTTCTTCCGAAGTATTGTATCCGAGCAATCCCATTACTTTTTCAGTTACAAAAAGTATTATCCCATCCAGCGAAGTTATGACCACTGCATCGGGGAACGCATTCAGAATTTTTTTCAATTTTTCATCATGCTCCCCCAATCCGGCTTCCTCCTGACCGGGGTTTAACATGCCGTCCTGCCCATCCATTGCGGCCGTGCTATTCTTTTTTAAGCTTACAAGTTCGCTGCCTTGCCTGGCAAGTTCAGCTTTCAGGAGTTTGATCTCTTTCAGCAGTTCACGTTTCTCCTCATCTACCGGTGTCATTTTCCTGTTTTTCATTCAGTACACAATTAATTCTGATATTTCCATTACTCGAAATTCAGCAGTTTAAATTTGAGGGTCTTCAAATCCCTACTCTGACTATGAAAACCGTTTTGTTTCCGGTTATTCTTTTTTCGCGGGTAAGGTAAAATAGAAGGTTGCACCTTCTCCTGATTTTCCCTCGGCCCATATATTCCCTTTATGGCGTTGTATGATGCGATGAACCGTAGCAAGTCCCACCCCGGTACCTTCAAATTCTTTGGGCGAATGCAAGCGTTGGAAAACCCCGAACAATTTTGCCTTATGTTCCATATTAAATCCGGCGCCATTATCCGATACCATGTACATGGTAAAATTATCGTCATTAGTTGCTGACACTTCTATTCGCCTGTTTTGTTTTTTGGAAGTATATTTAATGGCATTACCGATAATATTGATCCAAACCTGCCTGATAAGCGAGGGATCACCTGATGTGGGCGGAATTGGATTTAACCTGAAATCGATGGCATGCTTTTCAGCATCAGGAACCAGTTCGTCATATACCGATGCTGCCATAGACTGCATATCGATGTCCGACTGTTGAAGATCCTGACGCCCCAACCTCGAAAATGCCAGCAAATCATCGATAAGCGTACCCATTTTATTCGCGTTTTTAATGATAACATGAAGCAAACGCTGGGCTTCAGCATCCATAACCGGGGCATAATCTTCGAGCAGGATATTGGCGAATCCATCAATTGACCGGAGTGGCGAACGAAGGTCGTGCGAAACCGTATAGCTGAACGATTCGAGTTCTTTATTCGCTTCTTCGAGTTCGGCAGTCCGCTCGGCTACCCGTTGTTCCAGTTCCTGGTTAAGCTTATAAATTTCTTCTTTAGCCAGTTTGCTTTCAGTAATATCTCTGAGTATTACCTGGCCGGCAGGCATTTCATTGTAGGTTGTATAAATGGCTACCACTTCGGCATCGAAAAGGCTGCCATCAACCCGCATCAGTTTTTCCTCCCTGGGCAATATTGTTTTGCCATTTAACAGGATTTTC
>CAYNVK010000386.1:0-4089 GCA_964400395.1 uncultured Lentimicrobiaceae bacterium
GCACTCTTTAGCAGGGCCTTGGTGGGAATACATCCCCAATTGAGGCAAACTCCTCCAAGCTCCGCTTTTTCGACTACTGCAGTTTTAAATCCGAGCTGTGCAGCCCTGATGGCGGCTACATAACCACCTGGTCCACTACCAATTACTATAACATCATAATTCATATGCGATGAAATTAGATTAAAGCGGCAAAATTACCATTTTTTGTTGGATTTTGCCTGTTAAGTTTGATTATCTCTTACAAAACAATAGGAAAGGAAGAAATGTTGCGGCTGTTCATAAAAAACACAAAGCAGGAATACTGACGGCCAATAAACGAAACAGCCTGCTATTGCAGGCTGTTTCGTTATTCCGCGAAGGAAAAATACTATTATTTCTTTTCGGGTTCAGTAGTTTGCGGTGCTTCGGCTGGCATTTGTGGAGCTTGTTGCGCGCTTTCGTCAATTACGGTATATCCTTCGGGAACTTTGAATTTTTCAGCAGGAACGTTAGCGTCAAAATCAACTTTATCAGCTATGATCTGCATTTGTCCCATCGAAAGTTTGATCTGGATGTTTTTATACTGAACACCAGTGATGCGGTTTTCAGGATTGAGCGAATCGGGTGCAACTGAATATTTAATTCCTTCGAGACCTGCAACAGTTTCTTTGCCTTCCTCTTTATAACTAAGTTTAGCTTTAAGTTTGGCGCTCAAGGAACCAACATTCATCGATTCGAGCATTTCGGGGGTGAGTGTAGTTTTGTACACATTTTTGGTTGCCCTGTCCTGTCCGGCTGCTATATTTTCGAGTTCGTAATGATACATCTGGTTGCCATCACGCATATCAATAGTATGCTGACGCATTTCCATGCCGTTCATATTACCTTCAACCATGGTTTCGCGCATCTCTTTCTTGCCATAATCGTCGAAATATAAAGTCTGGGTAACTTTTACACCCATCATATCCATAGGTTTGTAAGTAACAATACCGCTTTTTTCACCGTAAGGCTGATCAGCACTGCCACCGTTATTTCCTGAACCACCTGATTTACAGGCCATCAACATGGTAAGGGCTACAACCTGTACCAGGATCATAATTTTTTTCATCTCTAAATGAATTGGTTTATTTTTTTTGCAAAAGTACTAAAATATTTAAAGCAGCAATATGAACTTAAAAATCAGCCGATAGGCAGCTGCCGCGAGAAACCTTCCTGCAGCGAAATAAAAGTTTCGGTGAACGAGATTTCGGGAATGGATTGAATTTGCTCGACTATAATCTGCTTGAGGTGTTCGTTGTTGCGGGTTATAATTTTTATCAGCAGCGAATATTTGCCGGAGATGTGGTGACATTCAACTATTTCGGGAATTTTCCTGATTTTGTTAAAGACTTCGTTATGCGTGCTGGTCGAAGTGAGATTTACCTGTATACCGATAAAAGCACAGGTGAGATATCCCATGTTGGCATGGTTAAATACCAACTGCGAACCGGAGAAAATGCCGGCTTCCTTCATTTTGCGGATGCGTTGGTGCACAGCAGTATGTGTTACCTTGCATTGCCGGGCAATTTCAACATACGATGTGCGCGCATCCTTCATAAGAAGTTCGAGAATCCTGCGATCGAGGGCATCAAGATGAAAGTTTGAAACCATTGTTTTTACGTTGTAAATTCAAAATGAAAGTAAAAATGCCAAAAAGAGTTCAAAAGTAAAATAGTTTTTCTGATATGCATTCAATATGACATAAATATTGCTGATAATTAATTGATATGATAGTTTTGCAGCATTGTTTCAGGGACTCAGTTTCCTTTACCATAATCGGGCATAAAGAATGAAACAGGCTCGGGTACAAGAATGTTTTTAGTGAGTGTAAAATACATTTAACCAGTACAGTACAAAGTTTTTTTTAGTAATTTAACGCAAAAAATAAAGATTATGAAACACGATCCGGCACGCGCAATTTTCGAAATGAAACAGTTTGGCGAATTTGGCGATGTTAACCCATCGATTACCGATTCGGCTACTTACACCTTTTTACAGGCCAAAACCATGTCCGACACATTTCATGGAGAAGCTGAAGGTTGTTTTTTGTATTCACGGCACTGGAATCCCAGCAACAAATACCTGGCTGATACGCTAGCTGCCATGGAAGGCACCGAGGAAGCATGGGTTACCGCTTCGGGAATGGCCGCTATTACTTCGGCCATACTGCAACTTTGCAGTGCCGGCGACCATATTGTGTCGAGCATGACCACCTATGGCGGCACCTTTGCTTTTATGCAGAATTACCTGCCTAAGTTCAATATCTCCACCAGCTTTGTCGATATCACCGACCTGGATGCGGTTCGTAAGGCTATAACACCTGACACAAAGATCATCTATACCGAATCAATGACCAATCCCATGCTCCAGATTTCGGATATTCCGGCCTTGGCTGCTATTGCCAACGAGCATAACGTGGTATTGATGGTTGACAATACATTTACCCCTATGATCATACAGCCTGCTGCCCTTGGCGCGCATGTGGTGGTTTATAGTATGACCAAATTTATCAACGGGAAAAACGATTGTGTAGCCGGCGCCATCTGCGGATCGCAACAATTTATTGCCTCCCTGATTGATGTAAACAACGGTACCGCTATGTTACTTGGACCGGCTCTCGATCCGTTGCGTTCGTCAGGCATCCTGAAAAATATGCATACACTTCACATCCGTATGCAGCAGCATAGCAAGAACGCTATGTACCTGGCGCTTAAAATGAAGGAAGCCGGGCTGAAAATCAGCTACCCGGGCTTACCTGAGCACAAAGGCTACGAAACCCTTAAAAAGCAGATGAATCCTGATTTCGGGTTTGGCGGAATGTTATCCATCGACCTGGGTACCAGCGAAAGAGCTTCCCGCTTTATGGAAATGATGGAAATGAATGATGTCGGATACCTGGCAGTAAGCCTTGGTTATTTTAAAACCCTTTTCAGCAATTCGGGCAAAAGTACTTCGAGCGAGGTACCCGAAGATGTACAGCACGATATGGGATTGTCCGAAGGCCTGGTTCGGTTCAGCGTTGGCCTCGACCACGACATTGAACATACCTGGAAAAACATCCAGAAATGCCTTAAAATGATGGAGTAATTGCAATAAGCTTCATATCTAAATAAAGGATGCTGCCTTCTCCCCGCATGGGATAATGGCAGCATTTCTTATTTTGGGAATGTAAGACAACGGAATCCGGCCACTTGTATTGATGTTGAAAAGAAGATAATATGGCCGTGTTTACAATGGCTTTTCAGCTTATTGAAGAGATTGATTGAAAAATTATCGTAATTTTGAAAATCATCACATCCTGCACACCATAGTCAGTTACCTGGTTGCTGCGCTCTTGGTTGTGATTTGGTAATTAAAAATATTCGCATGCTCAGATTAATTTTACTGGTTGGTACAGGAGGATTTTTGGGGACAGTTTCGAGGTTCCTGATGTCGCGCTATGTTACAGCTAATTATGCATCATCCTTTCCTTTCGGCACTTTTGCGGTAAATATCCTGGGCTGCCTGCTCATCGGTATTATTTATGGCATTGCCGAAAAAGGTGATTTTATAAGTTCCGAATGGCGGCTATTTTTAACGGTAGGATTTTGCGGCGGGTTTACCACTTTTTCGGCCTTTGCTGCCGAAAATATGGCCATGCTGCGCGACAGCGAATTCTTTCATTTCTTTTTGTACACCGGCAGCAGTATATTCGTGGGGTTGCTGGCCACTTTTGCAGGCATAATGATTACTAAAATCCTGTAACATGAACACTAATGATAATATAAAAGTACTCAGGGTTTATACCAGTTCAACAGATAAACTGAAACATACACCGCTGTACGAAGCGCTGGTATTTGCCGCTCGGCGGAACGGAATGGCCGGCGCAACGGTTCTTAAAGGCGTGATGGGTTATGGTGGAAGCAGCGTGGTCCATTCGGCCAAATTCTGGGAAACCAACGATAAACTGCCGGTGGTTGTTGAAATTGTAGATGAAAGTTCAAAAATAGAGGCTTTTTTTGAACTGATAAAGCCATACCTCGATAGTGTGAGGTATGGAAGCCTGGTAACCGTTGAGGATGCCCGTGTATT